>JAISVT010000009.1 GCA_031271405.1 Candidatus Endomicrobium macrotermitis
CCCCTTATCCCGAAGTTACGGGGCTAATATGCCGAGTTCCTAAACGAAAGTTATCTCGCGCGCCTTAGGATTTTCACCCCACCTACGTGTGTCCGTTTGCGGTACGTTTACACTAAAACCATAGGTGTTTGGCTTTTCTTGGCTCCCCATACAGTCAGTTCTCCGGGTTACCCCAGATCCTCCCCCTTGCGGAGCAACATCCACTTCCAATCGGATGATGACCTACTGAAAAGCGCACCAAACACATTCGGGCATTAATGTAGTTCAGGAATATTAACCTGATACCCATCGCCTACAGCTTTCGCTCTCGGCTTAGGATCGACTGACCCTGAGCAGACGAACTTTACTCAAGGAAACCTTAGGTTTTCGGCGGATAGGATTTTCACCTATCTTATCGCTACTTATTCCGACATCCTCACTTCCCACAACTCCAGCACTCCTTACGGTATGCCTTCAGCGTAATGGGAACGCTCCTCTACCACTCTATATTGCTATAGAATCCATAATTTCGGTGATATGCTTGAGCCCCGGGTGTTTTCGGCGCAGAATCACTTGACTAGTGAGCTGTTACGCACTCTTTAAAGGGTGGCTGCTTCTAAGCCAACCTCCTAGCTGTCTAAGAAATTCCACATCCTTTACCACTTAGCATATACTTTGGGACCTTAATTGATGGTCTGGGCTGTTTCCCTTTTGCACGTGAAGCTTATCCCACACGTACTGACTCCGTAGAAATACATCAAAGAATTCGGAGTTTGGTTAGCATCGCAAAGTGGGTTACACCCGCTAAACTATCCAGTGCTCTACCTCTCTGACTTAACGCTACAGGCTAGCCCTAAAGCTATTTCGAGGAGAACCAGCTATCACCAAGTTAGATTGGCCTTTCACCCCTATACCCAGCTCATGTAAGAACTTTTCAACGTTCGACACTTCGGGCCTCCGTCTCCGGTTAAAGAGACTTCACCCTGTCCAGGCATAGATCACTTGGCTTCGGGTCTAATGATAGGTACTATTCGCCCTTTCAGACTTGCTTTCGCTACGGCTTCTTAATATGCGTTAACATAATAATTAACCTCGCACCTACCAATAACTCGCCGGATCATTCTTCAACAGGCACGTTCTCAGGCGTTACGGTCACTTGCGTTTCCGTCATAACCCTCGAACTGCTTGTATGCATACGGTTTCAGGTTCTATTTCACTCCGCTCCCGCGGTTCTTTTCGCCTTTCCCTCACGGTACTGGTTCACTATCGGTCTAAGACTTGTATTTAGCCTTGGAGGGTGGTCCCCCCGGATTCCCACCGGATTTCACGTGTCCGATGGTACTTAGGATACCGCTTCGAGTCAGAAAATTTTCGCTTACAGGACTTTCACCTTCTTTGGTCGGATTTTCCAAACCGTTCGGCTAATTTTCTGATTGGTAACTCTACTTACGCGGTCCTGCAACCCCTGTGTGTAAACACACAGGTTTAGGCTATACCGATTTCGCTCGCCACTACTTTCGGTATCTCGGTTGATTTATTTTCCTCCGGGTACTGAGATGTTTCACTTCCCCGGGTTGCCTTCCTTTCGGATAATATAGATTACTCTATACTGGGTTACCCCATTCGGATATCGCCGGATCAAAGGATGTTTGCTCCTCCCCGACGCTTAACGCAGCTTACCACGTCCTTCATCGACAGTCTTAGCCAAGGCATTCACCATATGCACTTAGTAGCTTGATCACATTATCTAATCCCGCTTAAGAAGCGGATATCATAATGGTCATTGTACATCATTTAATAAATTGTGTTGTTTCAAAATACGAACTTGTACTTCGATTTTCATCGAAGCGGCAAGGTACTTTGAAGACGCTTGATTTACCTTTGCTTTTTCTTTCGAAAAAACTTACTACTATTAAGTTTTCAATGACCTTTTGCTTCTATAAATAAATGAAAATGTCCGCCTTCGCTTTCGCTACGGCGCGACAAAATCAAATTTTTTGATTTTGGAGATAGACGGGTTTGAACCGACGACCTCCTGCTTGCAAAGCAGGCGCTCTCCCAGCTGAGCTATATCCCCGTTTCACCAACTGTTTCGGAAGTTTAGAAGCCGGGAAGTTCGGAAGTTTGGCAAGACCATCAATGTCTTTGCTAAACTTCTAAACCCTCTAAGCTCTCTGATCTTCTAAATTGTTGGTGGGCCTATGTGGAGTTGCACCACAGACCTCACCCTTATCAGGGGTGCGCTCTGACTAACTGAGCTATAGGCCCGCTAATACAACTCACGCCCTTAAAAGATATAGTTAGAGCAAAAACCAAATAACACGCAAATAAACGCCCCGACAAATCGGACAATCCCGAATGAGTAATTCAAGAATCGACCGTTAACATCCCGTTTCAGCCGAAGCTGATACGTATGTTTACTCCTTATAAAGGAGGTGATCCAGCCGCACGTTCTCGTACGGCTACCTTGTTACGACTTCACCCCAATCACCAACCATAACTTAGGCGCCTGCCTCCTTGCGGTTAGCACAACGACTTCTGTTATGACTGACTTTCGTGGTGTGACGGGCGGTGTGTACAAGGCCCGGGAACGTATTCACCGCAGCCTGCTGATCTGCGATTACTAGCGATTCCTACTTCATGTGGGCGAATTGCAGCCCACAATCTGAACTGAGGCCGGCTTTTAGGGATTTGCTCCATCTTGCGATCTCGCTGCCCTCTGTACCGACCATTGTAGTACGTGTGTAGCCCTGGACATAAAGGCCATGATGACTTGACGTCGTCCCCACCTTCCTCCATTTTATCAATGGCAGTTTCCTCAGAGACCCCGTATTGCTACGGGTAACATGGGATAAGGGTTGCGCTCGTTGCGGGACTTAACCCAACATCTCACGACACGAGCTGACGACAGCCATGCAGCACCTCTGTTAGCTCCCTTGCGGGTCGTCGCCGTTTCCGGTTTCTACCACTAACAGTTCAAGCCCAGGTAAGGTTTTTCGCGTTGCGTCGAATTAAACCACATACTCCACCGCTTGTGCGGGCCCCCGTCAATTCCTTTGAGTTTCAACCTTGCGGCCGTACTCCCCAGGCGGTTCACTTAATGCGTTAGCGTCGACGCGGAAGGGGTCGATACCTCCCACATCTAGTGAACATCGTTTACAGCTAGGACTACCAGGGTATCTAATCCTGTTTGCTACCCTAGCTTTCGTACATTAGCGTCAGTATTGGCCCAGTAGACTGCTTTCGCCATCGGTGTTCCTCCTGATATCTACGCATTTCACCGCTACACCAGGAATTCCGTCTACCCCTGCCACACTCAAGCCAAACAGTATCTTCGTGCCCTTTCCGGTTGAGCCGGAAAATTTCACCGAAGACTTGTCTGACCGCCTACATACGCTTTACGCCTAGTAATTCCGAGTAACGCTCGCCACCTACGTATTACCGCGGCTGCTGGCACGTAGTTAGCCGTGGCTTTTTCTGAGGGTACCGTCATTTTTTTCTTCCCCTCTAAAAGGAGTTTACAATCCGAAGACCTTCGTCCTCCACGCGGCGTCGCTGGATCAGGGTTTCCCCCATTGTCCAAAATTCCCCACTGCTGCCTCCCGTAGGAGTCTGGACCGTGTCTCAGTTCCAGTGTGTCCGTTCACCCTTTCAGGCCGGATACCCGTCATAGCCTTGGTGGGCTGTTATCTCACCAACTAGCTGATAGGCCGCAGGACCATCTCGAAACGCATTACTGCTTTAATCCCAAATTGATGCCAATCTGTGATATTATGCGGTATTGACTCCGGTTTCCCGGAGATATTCCCCATTTCGAGGGAGGTTTCCCACGTGTTACTCACCCGTCTGCCGCTAAACTTTGCGATACTCTGCAAAATTCCGCGCGACTTGCATGTGTTAGGCACGCCGCCAGCGTTCACTCTGAGCCAGGATCAAACTCTCCATAAATAATTTATAGAGATTTGTTAATAAGCTCTTAATTACTGATACTACTCTTTTTATGAAAGCCTTTCGGCTTTCACGAATTGATTTTTACAAATGACCCTTGAATTACATGATTGCCTCTTTTATCGAGGCGCTTGTCTGCGTGTTATTTAGTATTCAAAGAACTTCTTTATTATTCAAACGACGCTTTCGCGCCGATTTTACAGAGAAAAATATTCTGCCCCTTGTCTTTCCGCTTTTTTATTAAATTTTTAAATTTAATAAAGCTAACAAAGGTTTTAATTTCAATTACATTTAGTTAGGGTGTCTTCCTGTCAGGAAAGAATCTTATTGACCCTTGAAACTATACAAATCTTTTTTTAAGATTTTCAAAACCGTTTTATTTTCTACTTAAAACAAAAGAACTTTTTTGTGACTGCTTTTTGATTAAACAAAATTCTAAAAATTTTGTCAAGCACTTTTTTGCAACTCGATCAGTTTACAAAGTTTTATATTTTTTGTCAAGTATTTTTTAAAGAACTTATTTTTTTCTCTTCCGGCTGATTGTATCACAAGTTTAAAATCTTGTCAAGTATTTCTAAAAACTTTCTCGCGCGCCGTTTTAACCTTTGAGAGTTATAACACATTTACAAAAGCAAGTCAAGCATTTTTTTATCTTTGCTCAAAGAATCCGAAAACGGATATGAAATTATTATATCGTCGTCAATATCCTTTCTTTCGGATTTAACGCTTCCGCCGGCAGGCAATCCCGGGAAAAAGATATCGCGCAACTTTCTTTTGTTTATTTTAGCTACGTAAGAAAGTTTCAAAGAGCCGTCTTGCGAAAATTTTACTTCCCCGTCGGCGGACAGCGAAATATCCGGCGACAAAAAATCTTTTATATAAACAGTTTTAACGGCATTATCATATTCGAAAGAAAGACTTCCGTTACCCGAAAAAATATTTTCCCCGTCCGACATTATTTCATAAGAAAAAGAAACGTTTCCTTTAAAATTATCTTCATTGCTAAAGCCGCCTGACTTTAAAGTTATGTCTTTAAAATTTATCTCCGCCGAATCGAACTTTAAATTAATGCTGCTTTCATCAACCGACACGGAATTAACTTCTAATTTCCTGACCATCCCGTATTTTAAAGATTTATTAACAAACAAATATTGCAAATTTGCAAATAAATCAACATATCCCGCTTTATTTTTTTTCCCGAAATCTAAATTAACATTAATACCCTTGGCATTAATATTTTCAATATAAAAATCTCTGCGCAGTATCTTAATAATCGATAATTTTGCCGTTACGGAGTTTATTGAAACAAGAGTTCCGTGCTTAAATCCGCCTCTTTCGGCAACAGAATAATTCCGCATACTGAACATCCCCAAAGGCGACAAAGAAACAAGAGCCGCATCACTGTCTCTCTGAAACAGCATTCTGGTAATTCTTTTTGTTCCTTTCGATAATTTACCGCCGTTGAAATAGGCATGAAAAGAAATCCAGTACGCGCAAAACGTAAGCCCAAAAAACAACAAGACAACAAAAAATATTATTATGATATTTTTCATTTTAATTATTCCGGAACACCATATGAAGTAATCCGTGTAAGGAGAGATTCAATACTTTATGCTTTTTATATTTTACTTTTTAATCCGTAACATATCCTTTTATAGGGCGCACATTTCCATCGCTATCTGTTATTTTTGCGGTTATCTTCGGCGCCGCACTGTCAGTCCATGTCAAACTCATTACAATTCCCCTTGCTTTCGTATTCAAATCTGCTGAAGCAGTAACAACAAATCTGGTGCCTGCGGGGCTTACCTCTGTAAAAGCAATTTCTTTAAAATAATAATTCCTTCGTGCATCAACTCCCAAATCCTTTTTAAGTTTCTCGATATTTGTTGTTGCATTCTCGTCTCCAACCGTACCATCTCCCCAAAATCTGCCGTAGCGGTCTTTAAATATTTCTTGTGCCGCGGCAGCCTCATTAAGCAAAGCCATCCCTTCCAAAGTATAAGACCTCTCCACATTTCCTCTGTATATCGGAACGGAAACAAACGCCAAAATAGCTACTATTACTATAACCATCACTAACTCAACCAAAGTAAAACCATAATTTTTTTTCATTTTTGCCACCCTATATTTAAATTTTTTAAAAATTTATGGAGTGGGAGCAGTATAACGCCCATCTGTCCATTCAATTGTATTTGCGAAACGATTATATTTAGCCTTTCTTGTCACTCCTGAGGCAGAGCCTGACCCATAGAGCGTAACATAAAGGATATCTATATTTCTATTTGTCCCTGTTGCATCAGGAGCTTGTTCAGTTCTAACTTCTACTGAAAATTCCTTAAAATAACTTTTCGTTCTCAAGTCAACGTTAAAACTATCTATGTCGTCAGGAGACTTACCTGTTTGAGCTATGTCTCTAGTATATTTATTCATATGCGCAGCGGCATATATTTTTTCTTTTTCAATTATATCTTTCATAATCATTTGCGATTCAATACGCCACCCGTCAGTAAGTCTGTCCTTGTCTCCCCAGCTTCCGGTAAAACCTACTACCAAAACAAACGCTGTAGCAAGAACGATAACAATTTCCGTCATACTAACGCCTTTATTATTGCAAATAAAAAATTTTTTAATAATTTTCATTTCTTATCCTTATATAGGCCTTGGTATTCTGCTTCTGAAATAAAATTTTACCCGCGGTTTGTTTGTATGAATAGGAGGATTAACATTATCATCAATATCTGTTGGATACAGGTTATATTGCCGAGCTGTTGCCGGGACTCCTCCATATGTCCTCTCATCCTCTATAAAAAAACGGGTTTCTATTCTGTATATTTGTGAGAATACTCCACCTTTGGACTGATCATTAAAACGCGCCTCGGCTATAATTGCAAAAAATCTTCTTCTTGCATTGCCTCCGTAATAATGATTATCCTGATTAGGAATAGGATTATTTATAAAAGCACCAGGAACAGCATTAGCTCTACCATAAAAGAAATTCCCCGCCGGATCGGAAATTTTGTTCGCATTAGGCTGGGCACCGTCAGGTACAGTAATATGATAAAACCAAGACGGAGCAACATTGGCATTAACATCAACATTCGGCCAACCGTCACCCGCTCTTATTAGATCGGAATCGGATGAATCTCTGTTACCCAAAGAGTCAACTTTTGGAGGCAGTACAAACTCCTGATACATATAAGCCCTTACCATTACATTATTATCTGGGCTCATCTCGGGATGATGAACAATCCAAAAATCAGAGGCGGCATAATCATTAGCCTCAACATAATTAGGATTTTCGGGAGTAAGGTGCATATGCCAAATCATTCTCCTATTATCTTCTTGCATACCTCCAGCATTATACCTGATGGCTTTACGCCACTTTAAGGGGTTTCCATCAGAAACATCAACCATTCTAGGGTCTTGGCTGTTAGATTTATATGTTACGTTAAAATCAACGTCATACACATACTGTTCGCCCGAAATAGGATCAGTAGGCTCAAGCTGAGTGCCATTAGTAAGAGGAGGCATGTCAGCGATAATTCCCGGATTTAAACTTATAGTTTCAGCAGCCAGTTTAGCATTAATGCCAGAACTCAAAATAGTATATGGGACTCCACTAAAATTAACATTTTGTGTGTATGGCGGATTGGGATAAACTACATCTGGAAGAAGAGTAGGATCATAATTAGGATGAACTCCTGACGCTATTGACCATACATTAGGCCAAATATCCCCTCTCATTTTATAAGAAGTAATAATGCGCTGAGTACCGTCATGCGCCGCATTGTTACTTGGAATATGACCGGCAGGATCATACATCAAGTTTTTGGCAGCGGCATACATGGCTATTTCGCTTATACCGTCAGCCGCATAAAAAAGCCTTAATCTGGCAATTTCTCCGTCCACTCCCTGATCCTGATCCATAGAAAAAAGAACTTTCATCGTCAAAACGGACAAAATAAGAAAAATCATAGCAAAAACAGTAACCATCAATAATACTGACCCTTTAGCTCTTTTTAAATTCATAATATTATCCTATGTGTTTCGTACCGAACCGATTCTATACGGTATTCTTACAGTTCTGTTAACAAAAACTACCTCTCTGACATACGGAACTTCAACATCAGCCGCCATATTCAAATTGACATATAAAACAACTTCGCCGGCATGCCGTCTAGTATTATGATTAATAGTCCAAACATCCTGGGAATCCTCTCCGTCAGTAGCAAGATTACCCCCGGTTTGCGAAGGTTTCCTATGCGTGGTTGCCATAAAATCTACCACGTCTCCCAAAACGACTTCCGCATAGGCGGCCTCCTCAGGCTTATAATAAGTAGTACTCCCCACATCTACGGTAAGGTCTGCGGCCCAAACGGTGCATATCACATTAGCTCTTCTATCCGGATTATCCGGAGTGGCATTAGGCGGTCTTGTAAAACGATATTCAATCCTTACGGTTTCGCCTGCGTTTTCATCAAAAAAATAAAAAGCAAAAGCTCTTGAAATTCTTGGTTTACTTGCATCGCTGAACCCGGAAATGTCATTACCTCCAGACCACCAATTAGCACCGGCAAAGTCACTATAAAGTCTTATTATATCCTGTTTATTTATCACCTCAGCATCTTCCATAAGCACATAACGGCTTCTGGCATTTCTTAATTGAGAATCTAGTTTAACTCTGAAATACAAATACCCTTCATTCTTATCGCTTTTGTCAAGAGCGCGATTTGAAAAATTATACAATTTGATAAGAAGTATCCCAAAAGCAGCAGCGATAATAGTGGTTATCATCATAACCAACATAACTTCAATAAGGGTAAAAGCTCTTGATTTTTTCATTTTATAAACCTTTTCCGGCTAAACATGACCGTTACTTTCGTCCGGCCACTCGTAAATGCCGCTTACATGATGGGTTTTAATACGTAATAATTTAGTATTTTTATTTTGATAACCCGGTTGCCCATTCAAGCTTATTACCTTGTTTAGAGCGTTAATCATAGAAGGAACCCCTTTGAAAGTCTCAGCCGTTACATTTCCTTCGGCCTTGCTATTGCCTCCAAACAAATCATAACTTCTTACCCTGCCAAACCCTGTCGTATTGGCCAAAGTTACGGCTTTGTCCACTGCTGATGAGTTCCCCGGACTGCCGGTTATAAAATTAGTAGCCAATTTATTCCTAGCTTCTGATTGTGTAAGAGAAACAAAACCGACTACTTCAGATGTGAACAAAAAAACCCTATGATAACCCAGCTCGGGATCAGCTGTATATTGCGGAGATTTTTCGGAAGACCTATAGTATCCATTAGCGAGGGCTGTGCAAGTAATATAATTTCCATAAATCCAATCGATGGCAGGTCCTCTAAACGAATGTACCACTGCAAAAGGCATTATTTCATCTTTAGACATGGCATAATAACCTATCTCGTTTCTTAATGATTCAAATAGAGTGGATATTTTCCTAGACATCGTGGTAGCGCCTGGGGTATGCGCAGTAAGTGTATTATCACTAAAGTTCCTCGAAAGAGTGTGCAACCTTCTTGTTTCAAAACTGGCAAGAGCACCTTGAAAAAGCACAGACTCGCTGCTTGCGAGAACTTGCCTTCGCTGTATTCTCGCGAAAAAAGGAAACATCGCCGTTAAGATGATTCCGGTAATAACTATAGATACAAGTACTTCGACAAGAGTAAGCCCTTTGGCTGAATTTGCTTTAAACATTGCAAACCTTCCTTTTTTGCAACATGCATATGCCGTTCTCATTATTAACATACAACAAAAAATTGAAAATGTCTAGTGTAGAAATTAAAAACAACTTGTAAAAAATCTGTAAAAAGTACATAGCTATTGGCTTATTCGGTTTTACTACCTTCAACAGTTTGAGCCGATTCTATCACCGATATTTCATATTTTACGCTTTCTTTGTTTCCGGCTTTATCTGATACTGAAAATACTATCTTATAGTTTCCCGGGCGGATAAAAGCATCATATATATCGTCGATTCCGTTCCACATTATCGTTTCCGGAATTGTTTCCGTAAACTTAAAACTTTTTATTTCATTATTTTTATAGTTGAAGACTTTTACGGAAGATTCCGCGTAATCTATCCCATTTTCGTCGCCGCAGCTTAAATATAAATTTATGCTTTTATTTATTTTGCCGCCGCCGTCTATAAAATAGACATTATCGGCAGAGGCGACAGATACGAAAGGCGGAGTAGTATCAATTACGATATCCGGATTTTCAAACCGCATCTCGCTTTTGCCTGCCCTCGCGTAAAGCTCAACGCGATAACGCCCGTCAACGGCAGCCGAACCGAGATTATCAGAGCCGTCCCATACGATTTTTTCAGGGATACTTTTTTTACCGCTTAATGTTTTGACGATGTCCCCTTTTTCATTGCGAACGATAAACAGCCACATATCTATTTTGCCGGCGGCGCCTTTGACCGCGGGATAAAACATTATGCCTTCTTTCGCCTTTGCCGAGACTGAAAATAAAGAGTTCTCTGTCTCCACGCTCAAAGAAGGCTTTATCTCCTGCCGGTCTTGTGTTTCAGCCGGACAAGTAAAGAAAACAAAAACAAATACGTGCAATACCGAAATTATAATTTTTTTCATAAGCACATTATAACATTTTTAAATACTGCTGATTGTTGTGATTTTTTCTATAAAACAAAAGCCGCCCGTCTTTTGAACGGGCGGCTTTAACATACACGTATTTATTTCTTTTTTGCTTTTTTGGAGGGTTTTGCCTTTTTGGCGGTTTTGGCTTTAGGTTTTGTTTCTTTTTTAGAGACACTTGCCTGTTCCTTAACCGCAGACTGAGCGGCGGACAATCTGGCAATCGGAACTCTGAAAGGCGAGCAGGAAACGTAAGTCATTCCTACGTTATGGCAGAACTCTATGGATTTCGGGTCTCCGCCGTGTTCGCCGCATATGCCGATTTTCATTCCTTCTCTAACGTCTCTGCCGAGTTCAACGCCGTAAGCTATAAGCTGGCCTACGCCTTCAACGTCTATTGTCTGAAACGGATCGTCGGCAAGAACTTTTTTGCCCAAATAATCGCCGAGGAAACCGCCTATGTCATCTCTTGAAAAACCGAAACTCATCTGCGTCAAATCGTTTGTTCCGAACGAAAAGAATTCGGCGACTTCGGCCATCTGATCGGCAAGCAAAGCGGCTCTGGGTATTTCTATCATGGTGCCGAAAGAATAATTCAACTTTTTAATGCCCGCTTTTGCGATGACTTCTTTATAAACTTTATCTACTATCGCTTTCTGGTTTTTAAGTTCGTTTACCGAGCATGTTACGGGAACCATTATCTCGGGGAAAACTTTTTTTCCGGCTTTTATAAGTTCTGCCGCGGCTTCAAATATCGCGCGTACCTGCATTTCGGTTATTTCGGGATATGTTATGCCTAAACGCACGCCTCTGTGTCCCATCATAGGATTTGTTTCATGCAAAGCTTCCGCTCTCTTGTCAAACTCCGCAACGGTTATGCCTATGCTGTCTGCAATAATCTGTTTCATCGCAGTTTCTCTTGGTATAAATTCGTGCAAAGGCGGATCGAGAAGCCTTACGGTCACCGCATATCCGTCCATCGCTTCCAAAGTGCCTTTGAGAGAAGCCTTGAAGAAAGGGAAAAGTTCGTTGAGGGCTTTTACTCTTTCTTCCGTAGTGCCGGACATTATCATTTTTCTGAGCGCGAAAAGAGGTTTTTCGGAATTTTCGCCGTAGAACATATGTTCCGTTCTGAAAAGACCGATACCTTCGGCTCCGAACAATCTCGCTTTTTTCGCGTCCGAAGGAGTGTCCGCGTTTGTGCGCACTTTAAGTGTTTTTACGGAATCGCAGACTTTTAAGAAATCGAAAAGAAGAGCGTTTTCGGTAGCGTCAACCATTTCGAGTTTGCCTTCGTAAACGTTTCCTTTAGTTCCGTTAAGAGTAAACCAGTCGCCTTCTTTATAAACTTTATTCTCTATTTTTACGGTTTTAGCGTTTAAATCTACATGCAATGCCGCGCAGCCGACTATGCAGCATTTTCCCCAGCCTCTGGCCACAAGAGCGGCGTGAGAAGTCATACCGCCGCGCGCCGTAAGAATCGCCTGGGCGGCTCTCATACCTTCGACGTCTTCGGGGTTGGTTTCTTCTCTGACCAAAATGACTTTTTTACCTTCGTCATTCCATTTTACGGCTTCTTCGGCGGTAAAAACTATCATTCCGGCAGCTCCTCCGGGACCCGCGGGAAGACCTTTCGCCAAAACTTTTGCCGCGCTTTCGGCTTTAGGGTTTATTATGGGGTGGAGAAGTTCGTCAAGCTGTGCGGGCGAAACTCTTAAAACGGCTTCATTTTTCGAAATGAGTTTTTCTTTCAGCATATCCATCGCCATTTTTACGGCAGCCGGACCGTTTCTTTTGCCCGAACGGCACTGAAGCATCCAGAGTTTTCCGTCTTCTATGGTAAACTCGATGTCCTGCATATCTTTATAGTGTTTTTCAAGTTTTTTCTGTATTGCGAAAAGTTCCTTATAATCTTTAGGCATTGTCTGTTCAAGGGTTTTTTCGCCTTTATTGTGTTCGCTCTTTGACGCTTCGTTGATAGGAGCCGGCGTACGTATGCCTGCGACAACGTCTTCGCCTTGAGCGTTTACCAAATATTCGCCGTAAAATCTTGAATCTCCGTTACCCGGATTTCTTGTAAAAGCAACTCCGGTCGCAGAAGTATCGCCCATATTTCCGAAAACCATCGACTGAACGTTAACAGCGGTGCCCCATTCGTCGGGAATTCCTTCGATTTTTCTGTAAGCTATCGCTCTTTTTCCGTTCCAGGAAGCAAAAACCGCGCCGATTCCGCCCCAAACCTGTTTGTACGGATCATCCGGAAAATCTTTCCCCAAAACTTCTTTCACTTTTTCTTTAAACTGAACGCAGAGTTTTTTGAGGTCTTCGGCGTCAAGATCGGTGTCGAGCGTTACGCCTTTTGCTTTTTTCGCCGCTTCCATTATCCTTTCTAGCTGCTTGCGTATGCCCATATCGTCTTTGGGTTCTATGCCGGCGGCTTTTTCCATAACGACGTCGGAATACATCATTATGAGCCTTCTGTAGGCGTCATAGACGAATCTTTCGTTTTTCGTTTTTGCTATCAAAGCGGGAATCGTTTTTGTCGTAAGCCCTACGTTTAAAACCGTTTCCATCATTCCAGGCATCGAGCTTCTTGCGCCGGAACGCACGGAAACCAGCAGCGGATTTGTTTCATCTCCGAATTTTTTCCCTATGACTTTTTCCACGGACTTCATGGCCGTTAAAACCTGTTTTTCAAGTTCCACGGGATATTTCTTGCCGTTATCGTAATAATACGTGCATACTTCCGTCGTAATCGTAAATCCGGGAGGCACGGGAAGTTTCAAATCTTTATGTCCCGCCATTTCCGCAAGATTGGCGCCTTTGCCGCCGAGTAAATTCTTCATACTGCCGTTGCCGTCGGCTTTGCCGCCGCCGAAAAAATAAACATACTTGTTAGACATACGTAAACTCCTTTGTATAAATTTCATATGCTGAATTTAAAATCCGATTTTAGCTGCAGAGTAAACAGAAAAGTTAAAGACAACAGCGGATTGTGCCGTATTTCAACTTTTAACTTTGCGCTTTTTCATTTTTCGGCTATGTTATCTCAATTCCAACTTAATCTGTTCCATCAAAAAAACGTATTCCGGATTTTTAGGGTCCATGGCCAAGGCTTCTCCCAGAGAAGCTCCGGCAGCTTCAAACATTCCGGATTTAAAATATTTCAAGGCTTTATTGTACAACGGCTTTGTCCGTTTTTCATTAGAATAGGTAAGCTGATAAACATCCATTAATCCCCTGAAAAATTTCAGACTGTTATATTTGTCGGATAAAGAATATAATATCTTTTGGGCTTTTTGAAAATTTCCGTCTCTGAACGCTTCCACGGAATCTATAAATTTATTTCTGTCTTCCGGCGCGTATTTCAAAGACTGCGCTTTTAAATCGGCCATTATGAAGTTATAATTACGGGTATCGTTCATCTCCGGAACCAACCCGACTGCCTTTTTATAAAACAAAAGCCCTTCGTAAAAATTTCCGTCCCTTAAAGCAGATTCCGACTCAAGCATATATTCATCGGCCGTGCTTATTTTGAAAGTTTGTATTTTATCTTTTAATTCCAAAATCTTATTTTTAAAATCAAGAGCTTCCATATATCCGGGATTCGCAAACAGAATTTTATCCAAAAGGCTTTCGGCTTTATCGACTTTGCCGTCATAATAATAATCACGTACGGTATTAAGAGATGACCTGTCAGGCCCCTTATCCTTTTTATTCGGCTCACTCGCCGACATAGAAGTATTTATTTTTTCGGTAACTGCCGCTTTAGCTTCTTTATCCGCCTTTTTTTCGGATGACTTTTTATTTACGCCGGCACCGTAAGCAACCGGGCCCGCCATAATGAAAGCGACAAAAACACAGACTAGTTTATTTATCATGTAAGCTCCTAACCCCAATAAAAATCTTTTATTCTCTTCATTATTTTATCGGGAATTGATATTAGTTTTCCTATAGACCCGGCTTTATTTACTGGAATAAGATTTTCTTTACTTGCGAGTACTTCTATTTGATCGTCGCTTACATCTTTTAACTCTCCGATAACCGAATTGTGAAGATTCACCTTACCCTTGTAAAAAGAATCTTTCTCGTTGATTACGGTTTTTATTTCAGACATAAGCGCGTCTATATTTACCGGTTTCATCAGATAGTCGTATGCCCCGACTCTCATCGAATCAACTGCATTCTCAACGGAACTGAATGCCGTAACAACTATAGGCACAATTTCTTTGTCTATTACCAAGGCGTCTTTTATTACAGTGAGCCCGTTCGTATCCGGAAGCCTGAAGTCCACAAGCAAAATTTCATAGTGAGCCTGTTTTACCAATAACAAAGCTTCCGCGCCGTTTTCGGCAATATCAACGACAAAACCCTTTTGCCTGAGATTTTCAGCCAAAGTGTCTCTTACTGCTTCATCGTCCTCAACGATAAGAATTTTAATATCCTGATCCACAACGCATCCTTTTAATTAAACCTTTTTACTTTATCCGAATCACTGCCCTGAATTGCTGCGTCGAAAACTCCATTTTCTCATCTTAATGACACAAATAGCGAATTTAAAACCTGCTTTTATCAATTTAAAATTTTTGCAGAAATAAATATCGTAAGTTCATGCCTTACTTTATCTTTTGAAACGGTTTTAAAAAGATAGCCTAAAATAGGAATATCTCCCAAAAGAGGAATTTTGTTTACCGTTTCATTTTCCGTTTCTCTTATCAATCCGCCGATAACAGCCGTTTCTCCGCTTCTTAGAATCATTACTGTATTTGCCTTGCTTACGTTAATAACCGGAACTCCATCAAGGGTTTCAGCCGTTCTGAAACTTTGCTCCGGTACTACGCTAAGAACTATAGTGCCATCTCTGTTAATTTGAGGTTTTACTTTTAATTTCAAACCGACTTCCTTAAATGCCGTAGTCGTAGTTATGCTTCCGTTTTCATTTATAGAACTTCCGCTTATGTAAGGCACTTCTTCCACTATATCTATTTCCGCTTCCTGATTATTCAAAACTATCAATTTAGGATTGGTAAGAACCTTCGCATTTGTATCCTGTATTCCGGCATAAAAACTCCCTAAAATATTATAATCACCGGCTATAAGAGCCGTACTGAGTCTGCCTACACCCGCAATATTGGTTAAATTAGAAAGAGAATGCTGGTAATTTGCCGTAGGCCTGTAAGAAACTCCATCTACAATATCCAAAGGATCTGCCCAAAAATATCCGGAAGTATTTATAGTTCCTCTGCCGTAAATGTCAGTAGGAGAAACTGTAACTCCTCCGGGAACATCTGTAATTGTAGGAGGAGTATTAATATTAGATTGAGTAATATACTGCCCTGCAGAAGACAGTCCGGTAACATTCACTTTCGGAGCCCTGTATATATTATCTATCTGAGTACCTATCTGAAATCTGTTGCTTAAAGTAACATCTACAATTTTTGCTTCAATCTGAACCTGGGGAGTAGGAACATCTAAAGAGCGTACCAGAATTTCTATTTTATCTATAGTGTCTGCCAAATCCGTAACAATAAGGGAGTTTGTTCTTTCGTCAAATGTTATTTTACCGCCTCTTGTAAGCCTTGCTTCAAGAACTTTCGACAACGCCTCTGCTTTGGCATAATTGCAAAAAAGAACTTTTGAAACTGTTATAGGAGACACATCGCTTTTACTTTTTATAACATAAATATCCGTATCGCCCTGTCTTACGTAATAAAGATCATAAGTATCAAGCAAAGCGTTTATAGCTTCATCAGGAGTAACATCCTTTAGAGTAAGAACTATTTTCTTGTTTAAGAGGTCGGCATCGGTAATAAACTTTCTTCCTGTTTTCATGCTTAATACGTTTAAAACCGTATAAAGAGTTGTGCCCTGAAAATCCACGGAGATGTTACCCCTTCCCGTAGCAGGCGCAGCAAAAACAGTCTGAACTAACAACAATACCGAAATTACTAAAACCGCTGATTTTTTCATCATTACTAATCCTCCCTATTAAATTTGATTATGTATTTTTTATCTTCCAAAGTGACCGTAATGTCTCTTTCGCGTATATCCGTTATTTTCACATTTTTATAATTGTCGCCTTTACGGTATAATTTACCTTCAATTATGACTATCGGGTTTTCGCTGTCATACATTACACCGGAAATTTTAATCTCAGGAAGCTTGGGTCCGACAACTACAGGTCTTTTAATATTATCAGACTTTTTAGGAGGGATGTATTCATAGAAAGGATTTTGAGGTTCAGGAGTTATGTCTCTCCACGAAGGTACATGGTCGCTTTCCAGCAAAATTTTAGATGATTTATCAAAAAGTTCTTTAAAATACCCTAGAGTCCTGAAATCATCTCTTTTCTCTCTTACTCCGCTGAAATAATTATCCACATCAAGCGAATATAAAACCGGCGAACAAAAAACGACAACTTCACCGTTTTCGTTTACAGAAAAACTCTGCACTTTTGAAAACATTTCAATTGAAAACAAAAATTTATATAACGCTTCGTATCCAGCATTAAAATCAATTGCCATCGTTATTGTTCCGGTTTCTTTATTTTCACTTAAGGAATAATCACTAACTTTGATTCTGCCTGCAGCCGCGGCGTCTAAAACCCTGTCTTTGTACTTGACATTTAAAGCCTGATTTTGTTCATATTGCATAGGAATGCTTTTTATTATATCTTCTATTCTCTTTTTTGTTTCGTACATATTTTCATTCAACTTTACAAAATTAAGCAGTTCGGCATAAATCACTCTGTATTTTTCGTTTAAAGAAACTTGCTCTTTAATATCGCTGCTGAATTTAGCGTATCCAAAACTATAAATTAAAAAAATCACAGCCAGAAATATAATATTTCTTAATATTACCAAAGCTATATCTTTTTGCAAATTAAACATCTATATTCTCCGAAATTACTTTTTTTGCTTACCCTTACCGCCGACTTTATTGAGTACTACACCCTTTAACGGAACAATCATGCCTACAGCATCTACATTGCGCCCTTTCACACTTATAGAAGACATCTTATCGGACATTTGAAAAGGTTCGCCAATCAACTCACTGCGGTTATAAGAATTTTGCATTATTTCTTCGTAAGGCTTTGGTCTGAATTTATCGCTATCTAATCCTATTATACTTATTAACCCTTTTATTATCTTATCTTCATTCAACTCAAAACGCAGTATTTTATAGCCTTCGGGCATATATAGTCCAACATCCCTCAAAAGAGAGCCTGTTTTGGTATTGTTTTTTATTACATCCTGCACGGCAAGCATTTTATAATAATTCGCTTCCCATTCACTTTCAACGTCCTTAATTTTGTTAAGTCTTCTTTCTTCATCAATATTCATTTTTAATTTTTCGATTTTTTTAAACTCGGCATCCTTCTCAAAAAAAGCCATCACCGACAAAACGATTAACCCGAAAATAGCAAAAGTAAGAAACAAAGAAAACAGTTTCAGATATTTAACGATTTTAAGATTTTTATCCAAAGTTACAATATTTTTTCCGATAAGATTTATATTATACATTGTCCATTTCCTTAGTGACGGCAAGCCCTAGCGCGACAGGAATAAAAAAACCTTTATCAGCGTTATACACGCCTCTTATTATATCGGACTCAAATGGATTCCATTTTACCGTATTCACGCCCAAGGTTTCCCAGATAAAATTGTCTAAACTTCTAAGCATTGCTCCGCCGCCGGTTATAAATATTTCGTCAAATTTGGAAACTTTTTGCTTTGAGATACAATATTCCATAGACCTGAAAACGGCTTCTATCAAATCGTTAGAACTCTTTTTAAGAATATTTTTAATATTTAAACCGATTTGCCCCCAAACTTCAGGCTGTCTTTTAATTTGTTCAGCTACATAATAACTGACTTCATACGCCATTGCAATCTCGTCAGTAATATATTTTCCTCCGAAAGAGGCATTTCTCATAAACACAAGTCTGCCTCGGTCTATTACTATGATTTTTGAAACTTCATGGCCAATGTCTATAACCATAACCGACCCGGAGGCTTTAGCGGAGTTAAATGTTATGAAAGAATTGGCCAGAGCTATATTATCGACTCCGACTCCTTTGACTTTGATTTCCGCAAGAGAAAGCCCTGCAAGTTTTTTATCTATTTTTTCTTTTGAAGAAGCCACAAACAAAACATCTGTGCTTTCGGTTGAAATATCGGGAAGTTCCTGATAACCGGAATAAAAATTGTTAATATTCTCAAATATGCTGTTTTCCGCCTCAAGCATAACGGCTCCGCGCAAATGCTCACCGCTCAAACCGTGCGGGAAAGAAAAATCCCTGAAAATTAAATCTACGTCGCTTGCAGATAAAACGGCGACGTTATCTTTTGATTTCAACTGATTCGTAAGTCTTTTAATTTTATCTTTTATCTGAAGTTCTTCTCCGCTTTTCTCAAATTTTAAATCAGAAGAAAGCATAGCTGCATAAACAATATAAGTTCCGTCGCTTTTGGTCACAACGGAACATGCTTTTGTAAACTTCGCCCCCATGTCAAGACCTATCAAATTAATCCTCCGTTATAAGCACAAATACAAACCAACGACTAAACTGCAATAAACACTCACAAGTCGCTATATTATATACGAAATATTATTAAAAATCAACGCTTTTTCATTACAAAAATGTAACTCTCTAAAAAAACACCGCAGACTATGCCGGCTTAAAACTAAAACAGTTTAATGAATAATTATTGATTACGGTTATTTGATGTAATTTAAACGCCTTGGCCGGACATCATCGCGCCTGCAAGCTGGAATATAGGGAGATACATAGCCGTAACCGCTATGCCTACTATAAACCCCAGCCCGATAATAAGTACAGGTTCCACTATGGAACTCAACGACGCCACGGTATTATCGACTTCATCGTTAAAATAATCGGTTATTTTGTCAAACATGGCGTCAAGCTGTCCTGATTTTTCGCCTACTGCCGTCATTCTTGTCACCATTCTGGGAAAAATTGAAACTTTAGACATTTCATCCCCCAGCGGATTTCCCTCAAGAACCCTTTCTTTAACGCCTGTGAGAATTTTTTCAGTATAAACGTTATCGACAACGTTTAATGCAATCTCCAAAGATTTTATTATGTCGACGCCGCTTTTTACAAGAGTCGATAAAGTTTGAAAAAAACGGGCAAGAACGATTTTTATATAAATCTTGCCGAAAATGGGAATACTAAAAAGCGTCCTGTCATATATCATTCTCCCGCCGGGAGACTTTTTAAACATAATAAAACCAAATATAAAAGCGCCGGTTCCCAGTATAATCCAAAGCAAATTTGCAATCATAAATCTGCTTATTCCCATAACTATCTGAGTAGGCAAAGGCAATTCCGCTCCGAAAGACACAAACATTTCTTCAAATTTCGGAATAATGAACAACACAAGAGCAAGCAAAACTATTACAAAAAACGCGCCGACTACCATAGGATAAGTACTTGCCGCCTTCACTTTTCTTATAAGTTTCAGATTATTTTCAAGGTACAATGCCAAATCTGCAAGCACTTTTGAAAGTTTTCCTGAAGCCTCTCCTACAGAAACCATTGCTATAAGCGTATTGGAAAACTCTTTTTTATATTTTCTCAAACTGCTTGAAAGATATTCCCCGCTTCTCAAATCCGCCGCAATTTGTTTTAAAACAAAGCTGAGCCTTGCACTATTTGTCATACCGGCAATATCCTCAATGGCTTCCAAAACGCTTACGCCTGCGTTTACTAAAGTTGCAAGCTGTCGGCAAAAAAGCGCCACATCCTGAAGGTTTACTTTACCTTTTTGAGCTTTATTGGCAGACGATTTGGCAATTGCTTTCGATATGGTAGATTGAGCGCCTGAACTCGACTCTTCGACTTTTACCGGAAAAAGTCCCTCGGCTTTCAAAGCCAGAACAGCTTCTTTTTGAGTAGCCGCTTCTTTCACACCCGAAAAAGATTTCCCTTGAGAATTAATAGCCTGATAATTAAATTTTGGCATACCTCTCCTTTAGATTTTTTATTTATTTTTATCTTATCCCGAAATTGTAACACCGAATACTTCGTCTATAGTAGTGACACCTTCTTTAAGCTTGTTAATTGCCGCGTTTCTTAAAGTAACAAAACCCTGCTCTACCGCTTTATCTCTTATTTGCAAATCCGTTGCATCGCTGACGATTAACTCTTTTATTTCCCTCGATATCCTTAAAATTTCAAATATGGCCGTTCTGCCCTTGTATCCCGAGCCGCCGCATTTTTCGCAGCCCGCTCCACGATATATATGAACATCTTTAGTTATCCCGAGACTTTTATAAATATTATCGGGGATATCTTTCAATTCCTCTTTGCAGTTCGGGCAAATTCTTCTTATAAGCCTTTGCGCCATAACCAAGTTTACGGCATCGGCAACCAAATATTTTTCTATACCCATAAACGACATTCTCGAGAGAGTACTCACGGAATCGTTGGTGTGCAGAGTCGAAAACACCATATGTCCCGTGAGCGCGGCCTGTATTGCGATCCCGGCGGTTTCCTGGTCTCTTATTTCTCCGACAAGTATAACATCTGGGTCCTGACGCATAAAAGAGCGCAAAACGCTCGCAAAAGTCAAACCTATATCTGCGCGCACCTGAACCTGATTGACGTTTTTCAATTCGTATTCGACAGGATCTTCGGCTGTCAGGATATTTACGTCGGGAGTGTTTAAAGCCTTCAAAGCTGAATACAAAGTGGTAGTTTTACCGGAGCTGGTCGGGCCCGTGACAAGTATCATGCCGTAAGGCATATTAATGGCTTCTTTAAACGAATCCAGTTCCGCCGCGCTCATTCCTATTTTTTCTATGTCAAGCGCAAAAAGGTCTTTATTTAGCATACGCATAACGACCTTTTCGCCGTATATTGTCGGTACAAGCGAAACACGGACGTCTATTTTATTGTCGTTTACTTTAATTTTGCATTTTCCGTCTTGAGGCAGTCTTCTTTCGGCTATGTCCAAGTCGGACATAATTTTTATTCTTGAAACTATGGCATTGTAATATTTTTTCTGCGGCGCGGGAAACTCTCTCAACAATCCGTCGATTCTCATTCTGAGAGCGACTTCTTTTTCGAATGCTTCCAAATGGATATCCGAAGCCCTCTTGACAGCAGCATCAAAAAATATGGAGTTTACATATCTTATTACGGGAGCGGCATCCGCATCCATGTCTTCGCCGACATTCTCTTCTTTTATTGATACGTCGGGGCCGGTTTCGTCGCCGTCTCCGCCGAGACTTGTCCTGACATAGTACTTCTCTATGACTTCTTTTATCTCGGTTTCATCCATAAGGCTGACCGAAATTCTCATATTTATAATTTTTTCGATTTCATCTTTTACAATAACATTGGAAGGATCCGCCATTGCGACGTTCAAAACGCCGTCCGTCACGGAAAGAGGCAAAACCAAAAATCTTCTGGCATTTTTTTCGGTCATCAAAGCAAGAACGTTTCTTTCGATTTTGACGTCGTTGCCTCTTAAAAAAGGAACTCCGAGGCAATACGACGTCGCTCTCAAAAGATTTTCTTTGCTGACATAATTATTTTTAAGTAAGATATTTCCTAAAGATTCTTTGGTCTCTTGCTGTCTTAAAATGCAGGTTTCAAGCTGTTCGCCGGTAATCAGACCCTGGGCAATTAATGTTTCTCCTAAATCCTTTCTTTTCAAAACGGAAATAGCCATTAACGCGCTCCTGTATGCGGATTATATATATCTCGTATAATGATAATTTAATTCAAGTAAAAAGTCAACTTATTGCTTTGCTTTTTCGGTACGCGGATACGCCCGTTTTTTATTTGATTTATAAAAACTTTGTATGCCGGGATAACGCCCTTCGCATAAACAAAACGGCGTTTCGGCAACAATTAAATAACGCCGTTTTCGGCACTAAAAAACGCCCTCCGAAAAATCGGAAGGCGTTTTTGAATTCCGGGCAAAAATTAACGTTTTGAAAATTGGAAGCGTTTTCTGGCTTTAGGCCTGCCGGGCTTCTTTCTTTCGACCATTCTCGAATCTCTGGTCAAAAGCCCTTCTTTTCTCAGAGCCGCTTTCGAAGCCTCATCGATACTTAAAATGGCTCTGGCCAAAGCGTGGCTCACCGCGCCGGCCTGTCCGCTTACTCCGCCGCCCGAAGCGTTTACGAAGAAATCGTATTCTTTCGAACCTTTCCAAATTTCAAAAGGTTTCAAAACTACGCGCTTATTTCTTTCAAGTCCGCCGAAATATTCGTCTACGGTCTTATCGTTGATTATCAGTTTTCCGCTGCCTTTTTCAACGGTAACGCGCGCTACGGCGTTTTTTCTGCGTCCCGTGCTCAAATAAGAAACTTTGCTCATTTATTTTACCTCTTTGCTATTTACAGACGCCAATTGAGCGCCGTGTTCGTGATTTTCGTCTCTGTAAATTTTAAGTCTTTTAAGCTGTTTCGCGGCAAGCTTATTTTTCGGCAGCATCCCTTTGACCGCGACCGTCAAAGCCTTCTCCGGATTTTCTTTCATTAAAACGGAATAAGGCGTAAGTTTTGCCCCGCCCGGATATCCCGAGAATGAAAAATGAGTTTTCTGGTCAAGTTTTTTTCCTGTAAGGGTTATTTTGCCGGCATTTGTAACTACGACAAAATCTCCGCAGTCTATATGGTTAGTATAGATGACTTTTTTCTTTCCTCTTAATATGTCGGCTATTTCAACGGCAAGCCTTCCCAACACTTTTCCGTCGGCATTTATCAAATGCCATTTCCTGTCGATTCCGTCAACTTTCGGTAAATACGTTTTTTTGTTCATCGTTAAAACCCTGCCCTGTTAATTCTTTTTATATTCCGGCTAGGACGAAAAAAACTCCTGCGGGGCAGCAGGATTCTCAAACGTCTTTACGCCAAGAGCGTTTATTATACATATTTATTTGCCAAAAAAGCAAATCCCAAGCCACTGACGCTTTGAAACGCGGATGCACTGCGGGAAACAAAGGAACTTTGCCCAAAAGTCATAACTATGCATCCGAACTTCTTTTTTATTCGTTACTCTTCTTCCGTCAAAATCTGTCCCAAAGTAGGCGTATCATCCTGATTGGCATACTTTTTTACCAGTTCTTTTTCTCTGTCAAACTCAAGTTTTTTTACAGACGCTTCTATTTTTCTTTCCCTTGCGTCGTTCTTTATTATTTTGGCTTCAACTTCATCGCCTTCTTTCAGAATTTGCTGCTGCTGGCTTCTGTCGGCGGCTTTAATTGACGTAGCTTCGCTGTTTTTAATCAGAGCTTCAATACCGGGCTCGATTTCCATAAAAGCGCCAAATTCCGCGACGCGGACAATTTTGCCTTTTACTATTGCTCCGGCTTTGTACTTTTTATAAGGATCGGGCTGCGTGTGTTTTATGGAAAGAGAAATTTTTTCGTTCTGCGGATTTACTTCCAAAACCATAACGTCGACTTCCTGACCCTTTTTGACGACGTCTTCCGGGCGCTTTACTCTTCCCGTCCACGAAAAATCGCTTATGTGTATAAGGCCTTCGATGCCTTCGGGGAGTTTTACGAAAGCCCCGAACGGCATAATATTTTGAATTACGCCTTTAACCATAGTCCCCGGAGCATAATGTCTGTACGCTTCGTCCCAGGGATTTGCCTGCATTTTTTTTACGGATAAAGATATTTTTTTGCCTTCCTTATCCACGTCTATGATTTTGACTTCTATTTCCCGGCCTTTTTTAACGCCGCGCTTAAATTCGCCTTCGCTGTCGTTCCATGCGTATTCAGAAGCGTGCAAAAGCCCTTCCACGCCGGGTTCAAGTTCCACAAAAGCTCCGTAATCCGTAACGGAAGTCACAACTCCTTTCATTATAAGCCCTATCGGAAACCTTTCCGCAGCCGAGTCCCAGGGGTTGGGCGAAAGGTTTTTCATACTTAAAGAAATTCTGCCGGCTGTTTTGTCGACTTTGACGACCTGTACGCGAACGGTCTGCCCTTTATGGAGTATTTCGTCCACTTTTTTGACTTTATGCCATGCGAGTTCGCCTATATGAAGCAACCCGTCTATGCCGCCCAAATCTATAAAAGCCCCGAAATCGGTAATTCTTGCGACAGTACCGTCTAAAATCTGCCCTTCGGCTATCGAATTTAAAACAGATTCCCTTTTAGCAGACTTTTCGTCTTCCAAAATCTTTTTGCGGGACACGGCGGCTTTTTTCGCTCTCCTGTCAAATTCGGTTATGGCAAACTCGTAGGATTTTCCGATATATTTTTCGGTGTCGCTGACAAAATGCGTGTCAATCTGCGAAATATGCAAAAACGCGTCCACTCCTATATCTACAATCAGCCCGCCTTTAACAGCTTTCAGTACCGTTCCGTGAATATGTTTTCCTTCATTGAACGCTTTTTCAACATTGTCCCATTTTGATTTTTCTACGACTTCCCTGTAAGAAAGAACCGGCTGCCCGTGAAGGTTTATGACTTTCACCTTAACTTTATTTCCGACTTTCAACTCCGCGGGAAGAACTCCTTCGCCGTACTCTTTTTTAGGGATTAATCCTTCGGACTTCATACCCAGGTCAACCATAAACCCGTCTTCGTTTTCTTCTATAATCGTCACTTCGATTTCTTTGCCCAGAGACAAATTGCCTGCGCCGTCATACTCTTTCATAAGATCGGCCATGCTCATGTCTTCATTTTCTTCGAAATTGGTTATCGTTTTATTTAAAACCATCTTTTTCTCCGTTAATATCTGAAATTTTAATTTTTCAAAACGCAATTTATTCCCAACCGCCTCTCAACCTCCTTTTTAACGTTATCTATAATCCAGCCCGGAGTGGAAGCCCCGGCCGTCAAACCTATCTTCTTTTTATTTTTAAACCACCGGACTTTAAGGTCTTTGACGGTCTCTATATGATAGGTTTCGGTCTTTGCGGCGCAAATTTGGGCAAGCCTGGTCGTATTTCCGGAATTTTTTCCGCCTATTACTATCATTAAATCCGCGGTTTTTGAAAGTTTTTCAGCGGACTTTTGCCTGTCAAACGTGGCTTTGCATATGGTATTGAAAACTTTTACTTTATAGCGTTTTTTTAAGCATTTTACAATAGCGTTAAAATTTTCGGGCGTCTGGGTCGTCTGGCTTACTACGCTTAAATTCCCCTTGCTTTTAAGTTTTTCGGCTTCTTTGACGTTTTCAACGACAATGCATTTCCCGTTGCCGTAAGAAACAAGAGCGACCACTTCGGGATGGATCTTCTCTCCTACGATAACTATGGTTTCGTCTTTTCCGCCGAGTTCTTTTACTATATCCTGCGCTCTTTCCACAAAAGGGCAGGTCGCGTCTATAATTTCAGCCGATTTTCTTTTTTTCAGCTTATCGTGAAGTTCCAAAGGAATACCGTGAGTGCGCAAAATTATAGTACCGCTTTTTACGCTCTTAATGCCTTTTAAAGTTTTGATTCCCTGTTTTTCAAGGCGTTTGACTTCCTGCGGATTATGAATTATCGGGCCTAAAGTATATACTTTTTTGTTTAAACCGGCGGTTTTTTCTGCCAACGCTATGGCTCGTTTAACCCCGAAACAAAAACCCGATTTATCCGCAATAAAGATACGCGGCAAAGGTTTTGTTTTCACGCTTTTCTTACATTTCCCGGCATCCCTGCCTACCCGCTTCTCTGCCTCTATATGCACACTGCCCCCGATTACCTGCCTACATTGCCGCTATGGCGTCAAGCACCTTTTGAGAAAGTTCGGTATAATCGTTTTTCGTAAAATTTTCCGGCGGATATATCGGCTTTCCGAACTTTATTTTTATTTTTTTGAATTTCAGCATATTGTTTGTGTTTTCTATTTTTACGGGTATCAAAGGTACCCGGGCATTACAGGCGACCATTCCGGCTCCGGCTCTTGCCTTGCCTATATTTCCGTCTTTAGATCGTGTGCCTTCCGGAAACATCAAAAGAAGGCTCCCCCGTTCGAGTAAAGAAAAAGCGTTTCTCATAGCCGCCATATCCTGTACACCGCGTTTGACCGGAAAAGCATTTGTCCGGCTTATGGCCCAGCCGAAAACGGGAATATCGAAAAGTTCTTTTTTCGCCATAAAATACAAAGGCCGCTTCATCGCAGCCCCTGCCAAAGGCGGATCAAACCAGCTTATATGATTAGGCGCTATTACGGCGCCCGAATTTTGCGGAATATTTTCCGTACCCGAAATTTCGCGGCGGTAAAAAACCGCAAACATTATTCTGAACATCTGTCTGCCCAAAAGAAATAAAAAAGCCGATTTTTCTTTTTTCATTCGCTTACCTTTTTCAGCAATTCGTAAAAGTCCGGAAACGAAATGTTAACGCAGTCCGCGTCTTTTATCGTCATTTCGCCTTTTGCGGCCAAAGACGCCGCGGCCAGAGTCATCGCTATCCTGTGATCGCCGAAACTTTCAACCTCTGCGCCTGCGGGCTTAAAATCGGAACGGCCGTTTATAATCATTCCGTCTTCAAGCTCCTCTATTTCAACGCCTATTTTTTTAAGCTGCGAAACTACGGCGGTTATTCTGTCGGTTTCTTTAACCCGCAGCTCTTTTGCTCCCGTGATTTTCGTTACGCCGTCCGACATTGCGGCGATCAGCGCAAAAACCGGAACTTCGTCTATCATTCTGGGCATTATTTTAGAGTCTATATTTACGGCTTTAAGTTTTGAGTATTTTACGTTTATGTCCGCGGCCGGTTCCCCGGAAACGTCTTTTATATTTTCTAAACTTATATCGGCGCCGGCCTTTTTAAGAACTTCCAAAATGCCGTCTCTCGTAGGGTTTATCCCTACGTTTTTTACGGTAAGTTCCGAACCCGGAACCATTAATGCCGCGGCAATAAAAAACGCGGCGGAAGATATGTCCCCCGGAACGGTTATTTCCATGCCGCGAAGTTTTTCGGCGGGATAAACGGCAACCGAATTGCCGCTAATTTTAATGTCCGCGCCGTAAGCCTCAAGCATTCTTTCCGTATGGTCGCGCGATTTTACGGGTTCGGCGTACACGGTTTCATTTTCCGCGTACAAACCTGCAAGCAGCACAGCCGATTTTACCTGCGCGCTGGACTTATCGCTTTCATACCGGATTCCTTTAAGCGGCGCGCCGTTAATAGTCAAAGGAAGCAGACCGTTATTTGATTTTATATCCGCGCCCATTTTAGAAAGAGGCGCGATAACCCTTTGCATAGGCCTTTTTGAAAGGCTTTTATCTCCGGCAATAACGCTTTCAAAACTCTGTCCGGCCAACACTCCCGAAAGCAGCCTTGCAGTCGTTCCGGAATTTCCGCAAAAAATTTCGTTTTGCGGCTTATCAAGTTTTAAGCCTTTTCCTTTTATATATAAGGTGTCTTTGACGCTTTTTATATCCGCGCCCATTTGCCTGAAAGCGTCTATAGTTCTTAAACAATCGTCTGAAGGGAGGTAATTTTTTATTACCGAGTCTCCTTCGGCTATTGACGAAAACATAACCACCCTGTGCGTTATGGACTTATCCGCAGGAACTTCTATTACGCCATGCACTTTATCAACTTTGCTTAATGTTATATTCATACCGGGAGGATTAAGGATATGAAATACCCGACGTTCACTCCTGACTCCTCATTTCTGACTCCTGACCGTCTTTATAACTGTGTTCTCAAGATTTCTTTTTTTACTTTAGCTTTATTTTTCAACACTTTTTTAAAAGCGTTGAGCTCTTTTATAAACGCGTCAAGGCGTTTGATTATATTTTCGCCGTTTGCGGCAAATATCGGAGCCCACATATCCGCGTTTGACGAAGCCACGCGCACCATGCTTTTAAACGATCCGGCGGTAATTTTATCGATTTCCGGATCCTTCCTTTTAGCGTCTTTATAAACTTTATTAAACGAAAAAGCTATGCAGTGGGTCAAATGGCTTGTCAAAGCCGCAAGTTCATCGTGCTTTTTTGCAGACATATTGATTATGTTTGCTCCCGCGTCTTTCCACATTTTTGCAATGATTTTTTCTTTCTGCGTAAATTTGCCGGTTATTATTACGTTCGCGCCCTTAAACATTTGCGCGTCAGCGGAAAAAATCCCTTTTTTCTCATTGCCCGCCATCGGATGAGAGCCTACAAAAGAAAGAGCGGAATTGACGGATTTTGTATTTTCACTCTTCACTCTCAACTCTTCAATTCGGCATTCTATAGAATGCTTCACGCTTCCCGTATCCGTAATAATTGTACTTTTATCAACTATTTCGGAAAGCTGCTTATAAATCGGCACTATTGTGTCCACAGGCGTGCATATAACAACAATACCGCATCCTTTTACGTCCTGTAAAGACAGAGAAACTTTGTCCGCCGCGCCGGTTTTAAGCGCGGTTTTCAAAGTTTCCCTTTTTCTTGATACACCTATTATATAGTATTTATTCCCTGCGGATTTGCTCTTTAAGGCAAACCCTAAAGAAGCGCCCATCTGCCCCAAACCTATGATACCGACTTTTATTCTTTCCATTTGTTAAAATACTACCCCTCACCATCTTGCTTTGCTTGCCGGCATTGCCGACCCCCGGACGCTTACCGTCCCGCATCCTTCGTCAGACGGCTCGACTCTCCCGCAAGGGGCGAGGAAAAACAACGCCGTTTGCCGTATCTTCACTTTTAACTCCCCGCTCTTCACTCTGCCTTTAAAGAACTTTCCTTCCTACGGCTTTTGCCACCGAATCCAGCTCTTTCATAAGAGTTTCAAACTGCGCGGGAATCAAACTTTGCGGACCGTCGGAAAGCGCTTCTTCGGGTTTCGGGTGAACTTCTATGACAATCCCGTCCGCTCCCGCGGCTATGCAGGCTTTGGCCATTGTGCCGACATGTTCTCTTATTCCTATACCGTGCGACGGGTCTAAAATCACGGGCAAATGGCTTAATTTTTTAAGAACCGGAACGGCATTCAAATCCAGAGTAAACCTTGTGGAATCTTCGAATGTCCTTATGCCTCTTTCGCAAAGCATAACGTTATAATTCCCCTGCGAAAGAATATATTCAGCGGAAAGCAAAAGTTCTTTTATGGTAGTAGCCATTCCTCTTTTCAGCAAAACGGGTTTCGGCTGTTTTCCCGCGGCTTTAAGCAAATCGTAATTTTGTATGTTTCTGGCGCCTATCTGCACTATGTCGCAATATTTTGACAAAAGGCCTACCTGCTCTACGGTCATGGCCTCGCTTATTGTCGGCATATGGTATTTTTCGCCCGCGGCTTCTATATATTTTAAGCCTTTTTCGCCAAGACCCTGAAAAGCGTAAGGAGAACTTCTCGGCTTAAAAGCGCCGCCGCGAAGTATCGCAGCGCCCGCGTCTTTAATCGCTTTTGCGGTGTTAAACATCATCTCTTTGTTTTCTATCGCGCAGGGGCCGGCCATAACATGTATTTGTTTTCCGCCGATTTCCACGTTTCTGTTTATTTTTATTACCGTATTTTCTTTTTTGAATTCTCTGGAAGCAAGCTTATAAGGTTTTTGAATCTCGCTTATATGCTCAACCGCGTCCATAGCTTCAAAAGAGTCTTTGTATTTTTCGGCATACTCGCCTATCATGCCGATAATGGTTACGTCCTTGCCTCTTGATACGTGCGGCTTATAACCCAGCTTTTTTATTTTATCTAAAACTACTTCTACTTCTTTTTTCTTTACACCTTGTTTAAGCGTTATTATCATAACTTTACTCCGTAAATTTTAAGCAGCCCGGAAGTTTGAAAGCCCGGCAGCGGCAAATTCCCGCAACAATTCTTTTATCTTTGCCTTTCCGAGCTGCCGGTCTTCTGAGCCTCTGAACTTCATTTTTTAATTATTTTTTCCAATTTCTTTACAAACAAAACGTTCTCTCTATGCAGCCCCACGGTCATTCTTACCCAGTCCGGCAAATCGTATTCGTCCATTGACCTTGTGATCACTCCCTCTTTTAACATTCTTGCAAAAAATTCTTTGCCTTTGAGCGGAGCGCAGTTAAACAAAATAAAGTTTGCCGCGGATTTTAAAAACGGGACTTTGAGTTTTGTAAACTCTTTATACAAAAACGCTTTTTCCGCTTTGACGAGTTTTTGGCTTTTTTTGACCTGTTCGGTGTCTTCGATAGCCGCTGCCGCCGCCGCCTGCGCCAAAAGGTTTACGTTAAACGGAGGCCTTGTCCTTTCTATATAATCTACAATTGCTTCGCTTGAAAAACCGTAGCCTACCCTTAAACCGGCAAGTCCGTAAATCTTTGAAAAAGTCCTGAAAACTATCAAATTGGGATTGCTTTTGAGAAAATCCAGCCCGTCCGGATAATCTTTTTCAAGTTTCGCGTATTCGAAATACGCTTCGTCCAAAATCACTACAGGCTTTACCCCGAACTTATTTTCAGGCAGGTTTTTCAGAAATTTTGCCAGCTCTGCTTTCGTATTATATGTTCCCGTAGGGTTATTCGGGTTTGTTATAAAGACCGCTTTTGTTTTTTGTCCGCACGCTTTCGCCATTGCTTCCGGATCGTGCGTAAACCCTTCTCTCATAGGAACGACAACCGCTTTGGAACCCATCAGTTTTGCCGCCATTCCGTATCTTATAAACGAGTGCTTCGAATACACGATTTCATCTTCGGGATTAAAGAACACTTTGGCGATAAGTTCTATAATCTCGTCTCCGCCGGCTGCGGTAAAAATATTACCCGCCGGCAATCTATATCGTTTTGACAGGGCCTGTTTTAACAAAAAAGAATTAGAGTCCGGATAAAAAAATATCTTTTCTATATTCTCTTTTACCGCTTTAACGGCTTTTTTTGAGGCTCCCAAAGGATTTTCGTTCGAAGCCATTTTTACGACCGATTTTAAGCCGAGTTCCCTTTTTATCGTTTCAACTGGCTTTCCCGCAATATAAGGCTCAAAACCGAGACAGGTTTTTCTTACAAGTTTTTTTATCATATTCCCCTTCTTTATCTTCACTCTGCCGTTTTTTAGTTTTTAGGATAAGACCCCAACACTTTTACAAACACGCATTTTTGTTTAAGTTCTTTATACGCTTCCGCCACGTTTTTATCTTCGATATGCCCTTCCAAATCCGTAAAAAACACGTATTCCCACGCTTTTTTCTTCGTGGGGCGCGACTCGATTTTCGTAAGGTTTATTTTATTTTTATCGAAAATCCCCAAAATGTGATAAAGTATCCCGACTTCGTCTTTTACCATAAAAACCAGAGTCGTTTTATCGTTTCCGGTAGGGCGGGCTTGGATTTTTCCTATTACAAAAAATCTCGTAAAATTTTGTTTGCCGTCCTGCACGCCTTTGCTTAAAACTTTCAAGTCGTATATTTTAGACGCGGCTTCCGAAGCTATCGCCGCCGCATGGCTTTCCCTGGAAGCGTTTTTAGCCGCTTCGGCCGTAGAAGAAACGGAAATAAGCTCGGCTTGCGGATAATTTTTACTGAGCCAGTTTCTGCACTGCGCCAAAGCGTGGGAATGAGAATAAACCCTCATTATCTTGGCTTTGGGGTCTTTTGCCAAAAAACACTGTTCTATTTTCAAACTTATCTCGCCGCATATCGAAAGCTCGGTATCGGCAAGCAAATCCAAAACGACGCTTACCGACCCTTCGTTGGAATTTTCAACCGGAACGACGCCGAAATCCGCGCGGCCGCTTTCGACTTCGGCAAGCGTTTCCTGAGGCAGTACGCACGGTACAAAATATCCCGCGGAACCGAATTTTTTTATCGCCGCCTGATGCGTAAACGTAGCCCAAGGCCCTAAAAAAGCGACTTTGACCGGAGTTTCCAAATCCCTGCATACTCCTATAATCTCGGTATAAACGGTTTTCATCGCTTCGGGACCTAAAACGCCCTTTACGGAACCGACGTTTTTCAATACTTCTTTTTCGCGGGACGGCGCGTAAACGGCTTTGCCCGAAGCGCCTTTTATTTTCCCGGCTTCAACGGCAAGCTTTGCCCGCTTGTTTATAAGCGCCGCTATCTCTCTGTCAACTTTGTCTATCCGGCTTCTTGTCTGCTGCAATTTCGTTTTCATTGTTTCACACCCGTATAAAAAATAACCCCTATATACGGACATAGAGGTTTTATAATTATACAAAATTTTTTGTCTTATTTGCCCTTCGCCGTTACCCTGCATCACCGCATCTTTGCCGTTTCGTAGGCTTTCAAGGCTTCCGGGAAAATTTCCAAAACTTTTTCTATTACGCCCTGCATTACTGATACCGCTATGCCGTAATTGGTTATGGCAATACCCGCTTCAACGGCTTTATTGAGCCTTGCAAGCATGGCTTTTCTGTTTAAAACGCACGCTCCGCAGTGGATTATCAGCTTATATTTTTTCAGTTCCTCGGCGGACGGAAAATCTCCGCCGCTTACATAATCGATTTCCGCGTTTTGGCCGGCGTATTTTTTTATGCTGTCCGGAATTTTGACTTTGCCTATATCGCCGCTTGAAGCGTGGTGGGTGCAGGCTTCGGCAATCAAAACCTTATCTCCGGTTTTAAGAGTTTTCAAAACGGCCGCGCCTTTGGCCATTTCAACAATATCCGATTTATCCGCCGCGTAAAGCGTGGAAAAAGTAGTGAGTTTTATGTCTTTCGGGGTAATTTCCGAGGCTTTTTTGACAACCTGAGAATCCGTTATAACAAGCGCCGGTTTTGTTTTCAGGCCGTTTAATGCCGCAGGGTACTCGCCGTCCTGCGCGACATAAGCGCAGGCGTTTAAATCCAGAATATTCCTTACCGCCTGTATCTGCGGCATTATGATCTTGCCGCGCGGAGCGCCCGCGTCTATAGGCGTAACCAAAACAACCGTATCGCCTTTTTTGACTATATTTTTGAGCGCCGTATAATTTTCCATATAATTGTCAGGCAAAATTTCCGTGAGCATTTTTTTAAGCGCGTTTAAAAAGCCGTCCCGGTTTCCGGTCACGGCCGAAAACTCCAAAACATATTTCGACTGCAGCTTAAATTCTTTAATAAAATCGTCATCCGGCATTTTTAAATCGGTTTTGGATATGACTATTATGACGGGCGTTTTTCTTTTATCCGCTTCTTTTATCAATTCCTTTTCAAAACCGCCGAACTTGCCGCTTTCGGCAAGAAGCAGCATAATATCGCAGGAGTCTAAGACTCCTTTGGTTTTTTCTATTCTGGCAGAACCCAAAGCGGACGCGTCGTCAGTTCCCGCCGTATCGAACAAGGTTATTTGCCCCAAAGGATTCAATTCCATTTGTTTTCGGACAACGTCGGTCGTGGTGCCGGGGAGCTGCGAAACTATCGAAACGTTTTGCCCGGTCATAAAATTCATAAGGGTTGATTTTCCGGAATTTGTCCTGCCGAAAATTCCTATCTGTACGGTAAGCGCTTTCATAATACGGTTTCCAAAAAGCCGCGTATAACGCCGTTAAGCCATGCGTCCGCGGAAAGATCCGCGCTGTCTTTTGCGGCGTTTTCAATTTCCGAACTCTCTTCGCCGGACAAAGTATCTGAATATATTACGGTATCCGGATTATAAGCGTCCTCAAAAATTACGCCGGCTGTCCAGACGTATTTAAAACCGGCCTCGGAATCAGCTTTCGACACGCTTTTTTTGCAGTTTACGGTTATTATGTCTTTGCCCTGATTTTCATCGGGCGCCGAAGGAAGCATAAGCAGCCCGTTATCCGAAAAAAACTTTTTTATTCTTGCGTCTTTAAAACCGTCCCCTTTAAAAACGTACGAAACTTTTTTAAACAATTCTTTTCTTTGGCTTTCAAGCCTTTCCCTTTCCAGAGACAGCGGCTCAAGAACGGGCGGTTCGCCTTTCAAATACTGCTTTATCAAAATCATAATATCTTCGCGCCTGTATTGCGACAAAACGCCGTCTATCTCTTTGATTTTTTTGATCGTTTTGGAAACGGACTCTTCAAGAACGCGCAGGTTATGAATCGTATTTCCCTCTACAGAAAGTATTTCTTTTTCGATATCCATTCTTATAAGGTTTTTGTTGACCGTCCCTAAAACGTAAAACCCGGAGCCGCCTTTATCGTTATAAGACAGAGCGGTTGAATAATATTTTAGAATAAACCCGCCGATATCGTCGGTTTTATATATTTTAACGCCCGCTTTTTTTACAAATTCGAAAATTTCATCCGTAACGGCTTTTTTTGCCGACGCTTCGGCTTCTTCGCGCGACGCGCCGCTGCCCGTAACCGCGATAAACGTATCTTTCGGGTAATCCGCGTAATTTCCCGTACTAACCCATTTCGGAACCGCCGCAAAAGCGCAAACAAAAGCAAACATACACAAAAAAGACAAAATTGCCGGTTTCATAAAACTCCTCTGGCGAACATAAAATTCTTCTTCCCCTTTTCTATACTGACTGTAACTTTTTCGGATTTAATTTTATTTCCGGTCCTATCCAGAAAATTCAAAACGATTTCGTTTTCCCCTTCCGGCAGATAAAGCCTTGCCATAAGTATGTTTTCCGGCAAAACGTTCCACCCTCTTGTGTCGGCTGTTTCGGACAGTGAATTGTACACGTTGAACGCCGCCTGCGTCAAAAGCCCCCAGCCGGAATTGTTTGTATTGTCGGCAACGGCTTTCGAAACGGTTTTTCCGATGACATATTTGACAGCGGCTCTCGCAAGGGCTTTGGCGCGTATTTTGCTTATGTTGTCGTCAAGGCATTTTTGCGCTATGCGCGCCAAATCCTGCGCCATATAAGAATTGCCGGTTTTTCCGTTTGTTTCTACGGAAAAATAAGCTATGTCATTGGGTATTTTTTCGTATTTAGGAAACGCGACTTTAACGTAATCGTCCGCAAAAAACGAAACCGCGGCCGATCTTGCCCTGTTGAATTCTTCCGCCTCTTTTTCATTGTCAACTTCAACCTGATTTACGTACGGCCATATGTTAAAAAGCGCGAACTCCAAAACGTTGCTGACTTTTTTCGGCATAAAACCGTTATAACATATTATCACAAGTTCGCCGGAAGAAGAAGGAATTCCGCCCGCCCGCGCAAAAGGAAACTCGGCTTTTATCTCGGCCGCTCTTTCGGACATTCCCAGAAGCAAAGCCGTGGAATAAGCGTCGTTTATCAAATCTTTCGGAGGGGCAATCTCCGAGATTCCGTCCTTATAAGCTTTAAGCGCCAGATAATAAGAAATGTGCGCGTCGTTGAGTTCTCCGGAGTTTTCGTAAACAAGCCCCATAAAATATCTTATAAAACCGTCGTCTTTATAAAAATTTTTATTCCCGCTTTGCGCGGCGAACTTTACAAAAACCCTGTCCGACTGCCTTGCTTCGACAGCCGCTTCCGCGCCGTCGCCGGAAAGAATATAATTCAACGATTCGAATACGCGTATGTGCGCTTCTTCAAAATTCTCTCCGTAATAAGGCATTGTCGAATCGTTAAAAAACATGGAGGCGGCGCCCGCGCTTACGCTTTTTTGATAATATTCTTCAAACTTCGATTTTGCGTTTTCAAAATTTTCTATGCTTTTACCGTAATTTCCGGCAAGATGGTTTGCAAAACCGCTGTCAAGATAAAACAAGAGAATATTTTTTTTGCCGTATCTCTTTTTGGATTTTTCCACAAATTCCGCGGCTGATTTATAATCCCCCGAATCGATTTTATCTCTTAAATCCGAATAATACGCAGGCTTTAAAGAAGAAGCGCATCCCCCGAGAATTGCCGCTAAAAAAAACAAAACGGCAAGACGCAAAGGACGCGCTTTCATAATATCGAAACCTTTACAGGTCATTTTTACGCTTTATAACGTCTTTTAGCCACAACTTTTTTTATCTTTTTTTGCCCCATCCATACTTTTTCATTGCTTTCCATATCTATCATTTCAAGTTCTACCTGATAATATTTGACTTCGGCTCCGGAGCCGGTGTCAAAAATGGAGTTGATTTGGCCTTTAAGCATAAAATCCGCTCCGGTTTCCTGACCCGTTTGCTTTATCGTGGACGCTTTCGCGTTTACCGCCTGATCTTCTCTTTCCGCCCTTATTTCGTCGCGCTGGTCTTTTGAAGCGACAAAAACCACCTTGCCGGTATTTATAAGGCTTCTTTCAAGGTCTTTAACGAAAGTTTCCGTGGCTATGTGTTCTTCCGTTTTGTTCAAAACGCTTCCGACTATTACCGTAGGTTTTTTTCCGCGGCTTGTCATAAAATCGGCGTACCACGCGTAAGTAAGCACTTCGGATATCATTTCTTTTGAAACTTCCTGCGAGTCGGTATCGTTCCAGTTTCCGCTCAAATCGACTACTTCGTCAGGACTCACTCTTGTAACTTTTGTTCCTGAACATGCAGACAAATTCAGCATAAAAACCGCCGCAAAAAGGCATAATAACAATTTTTTCATTTTTTCTCCCCCGCTGCTTAAAATTAACTTTCCATACCCCGTTTCGGAATTTTTTAAAAAACTTACGGCTTTCGGGGACAACAAACTCCGCTCGTCATTTTTTCACTACTATTTTTTTAAACTTTCTTTTTCCGGCCTGCAAAACGCAGTCTTTATCTATATTTATTTCAACGTCTCCTGCCGCTTTTTGCAGATCGATCTTGACTCCGCCCTGCTCTATAAGCCTTCTGGCCTCGTTTTTGCTTGAAACCATATTGCATTTGACAAGCAAATCCGAAAGTTTGACGGCGCAGCATTCCGAAACGAACTCTTCCATGTCTTCGGGAATATCTTTTTTCGCAAAAACCTTTTCAAACTCTTCCCTGGCTTTAAAGGCTTCGCTTTCGCCGTGGTATCTTCCGGTAATTTCAAGGGCAAGCGCGGCTTTCGCTTCTTTGGGATGCATTTCTTTGACGCTTTTCAAATCCGCCTGGGTAAGAAGTTCGTAATATTTGTACATAAGCGCGTCGGATATCGACATTATCTTTCCGAACATATCTTTTGGAGTATCGTTTAATGCTATGTAATTGTTATAGCTTTTAGACATTTTTTTGACGCCGTCCGTCCCTTCGAGAAGCGGCATGGTTATGACTATCTGCGCCGCCTGGCCGTAATCTCTCTGCATCTCGCGGCCGAGCAAAAGATTAAATTTCTGATCGTTTCCGCCGAGTTCCACGTCGGCTTTCAAAGCGACGGAATCGTAAGCCTGAAGCAGGGGATACATAAATTCCACTATGCTTATCGGTTTGTCTTCTTTGTACCTTTTCTCGAAATCGTCTCTCACAAGCATTTGGGCGACGGTATTTCTTGCGGCAAGTCCCAGCAGCCCTTTTATGCCGAGCTCTTCAAGCCATTTGCTGTTGTAAACGACTTCGGTTTTGCTTTCGTCGAGTATTTTGAAAACCTGCTCCGTGTAGGTTTTTATGTTTTCGGCAATTTGTCCGTCTGTCATCATCGGGCGGGTTTCGGAGCGGCCTGACGGGTCGCCGATTCTTGCCGTAAAATCTCCTATAAGAAAAA
>JAISVT010000030.1 GCA_031271405.1 Candidatus Endomicrobium macrotermitis
TATTCCATATACGCGCTTATCATAATTTCGGCGGCATCTTATCCGTTTGTTTACGTAAGCGGCAAAACCGGCGTTTTCCAAACCAATCCTTATACGGAGCAAATAGCCGCGTATTCGGGAAAATATTACGTAGATCCGCTGCTTGTGCGCGCGCTGATGAAAAGGGAATCCAATTTGAATCCCGATGCCGTGTCAAACAAAGGCGCGGTAGGTCTTATGCAGATAATGCCGAAAACCGGTCGGGAAATCGCACAACAGTTAGACATTGCCGGCTATACGGAAGGAATGTTAAAAAATCCCGAACTGAACATAATGTTCGGCGTTTATTATCTTTCCCAGCTTATGTATTATTACAATGAAAATGTGATACTTTCTCTGGCGGCGTATAATGCCGGAAAGGGACACGTGGACGGCTGGATGTCCCGAGACCCGGATATCGCGGAAAAAATATCGAAAATACCGTTTAAAGAAACTAAAAAACATACCAGGTCCATTCTTATAACGTACAATTTTTATAAGGGAGCCGAAAAATTAAGAAACCTTCTGAAAATAAAGAAGGCTTAACGCCTTTAATGTCCCAATACTGGAATATAAAAGCCAAATACCCCGGTATGATACTTTTTTTCCGTTTGGGCGATTTTTACGAGATGTTCGGCGACGATGCCGTAAAAGCCGCTCCGGCTATGGAAGTCGTGCTTACGCAAAGAACGGGCATGCCGATGTGCGGCGTCCCGTACCATTCGGCCGGCACGTATATGCGCAGGCTTATAAACAAAGGTTTTAAAGTAGCGGTATGCGAGCAGCTTGAAGAACCGGGAAGCGCCAAAGGAATAGTAAAGCGCGGAGTTACAAAAGTGATAACTCCCGGGACGGTTCTGGAAGATCTGCTTCTGGAGTCAAAAGAAAACAATTTTTTAATGTCGGTCATTTTTGACGAAACTTCCATGTCTGCGGCCTATGCCGCGGCGGACATATCGACCGGAGATTTTTTTACCGCCGAGACCGATATAAAATCCGTCGAAGCCGAAATATCAAAATACAATCCCGGCGAAATAATATTTTCGTCAAAAAATATTCAAAACCCGCAGATTGCCGCATTTGTTTCAAAGTTGAAAACGCCGTTTTCGGAAGTCGGCGCGGAATTTTTTGATTTTGAAAACTCCAAAAACGTAATTGCCGAAATTTTTAAAGAAAGAGCCGGAACTTTCGCGCTCGACAAAAAAGAAATAGTGTCCGCCTGCGGCGCGGTTTTGTCTTATGTAAAAGAAAACCAGCCGCTCAGCATAGGCATATTTTCTGCAATCAAACATATTAAAAGTTCGGATTTTGCCCATATTGACGCAGTCGCCGTAAGGACTCTTGAAATTTTAAGTTCCATGACAACCGGAAAAACCGAAAACTCGCTTCTTGACGTTTTGGATTCCGCAAAAACGCCCATGGGCGCAAGAACTTTAAGGCAGTGGCTTGTAAAGCCTTTGACGGACATAAAAAAAATAGAGAACAGGCATAACGCGGTTCAGTATTTTATCGACAACGGATTTATGAGGAAAGAAATTTGCGAAAAAATGAAATCCGTGTCGGACATCGAAAGAATAATAGCAAGGATTTCATCCGCTTCCGCGACCCCAAGAGACATAACGGCTTTGAAAAATTCGCTGATAACCGTAAACGAAATTTCGGAAATTATAAAAAAAGAGGATTATCTGTCTTTTGAAATTCCGGAAAATGCGGCCGTAATAGAAAAAATAGGCTCGTTTATAACGGACGAACCGCCTGCCGCGCTTAAAGACGGCAACGTAATTAAAAGCGGGGTAAACGCCGATCTTGACGAGCTCAGAAAAATATCCCTGGACGCCAAAACGTATATTTCGGATCTTGAAGCGAAAGAACGCCGCGAAGCCGGAATAAACAATTTAAAAATAGGCTATACGTCCGTTTTCGGATATTACATAGAAATTTCAAAGTCTAACGTTCATCTTGCGCCTAAACATTACGTGCGAAAACAGACTCTGGCAAACGGCGAACGATACATAACCGGCGAACTTAAAACCCTTGAAGAAAAAATACTTTCCGCGCAGGAAAAAATTTTAAGGCTCGAAAGCGACATTTTCAATTCTTTAAGGCAGGATATTTCTTTGTTTACCGCGGAAATATTAAAAACGTCGCAGATTACGGCCGAAATAGACATTTTCTGCGGTTTTGCTTCCAACGCATTGGAATATAATTATTGCCGGCCGGAAATTAACGGCGGAAATGACCTTTACATAGAAGAAGGCAGGCATCCGGTAATCGAACGGATACTTAAAGAAGGGGAATTCGTCGCAAACGACGTTTCTTTCGACGAAAATTCAAGAATAGCCGTTTTGACCGGACCGAATATGTCCGGAAAATCCACATATTTAAGGCAGACCGCTTTGATTGTTATCATGGCGCAGACGGGTTCGTTTGTTCCGGCAAAAAGCGCGCGCATAGGCGTTGTCGACAGAATTTTCACAAGGATAGGCGCGGGAGACAATCTGGCCGGAGGCGAATCCACATTTATGGTGGAAATGGTTGAAACGGCAAACATTTTAAACCAATATACGCAAAAAAGCCTCATAATTTTGGATGAAGTCGGAAGAGGAACTTCGACCTACGACGGAATGTCCATAGCGTGGTCCATAATAGAATATTTCGCGGACGAAAGAAGAGCCGCAAACAAAGGCGCTAAAATCCTTTTTGCCACTCATTATTTCGAACTTACCGGGCTTGCTCAAAGTTTTAAAGGCATAAAAAACTTCAGCGTAAGCGTAAAAGAATGGAACGGGAACGTTGTGTTTTTGCATAAAATAACGGAAGGCAGCGCTGACAAATCTTACGGGATACACGTCGCAAAGATAGCGGGCATTCCTCATCAGGTGATAGAGAGGGCTTATAAGATATTAAGGAATCTTGAAGCAAACCAAATCGAGCCGTCAAAGCGCGGCGAAACCCCGCAGATGGAATTTTTTTGTTCAACCGAGCCTCAAATTTTGATAGAATTAAGGAACCTTGAACCGGACAAATTGAGCCCTATGGACGCTTTTAACATTATCAGGGAATGGAAAAATAAATACAAATAAAATATAATAAAAGCACGGAGATAAAAAATGGTTGTAGAAAAAAGAAAAAACCGCAGAATGCCTATAATCAAAAAATTCGACGAGCCGGTGATGCTTACGGTCGACGGCAAAAAGGTTCCCGGGGTCATTCTTGATTTATCTTCGGACGGTATGCAGCTTATCACTTACGCCAATATAGATTTGAATACGGAATTTTATTTTAAAATAAACATACCGGTTTTGAGAACCGAAACGATACTCGGAAAGGCCGTATGGTCTAAAACCAAAGGCGATATGTTCAATATAGGGATACATATAATCAATATGGAGCCTATAGACGCCAAACATATAAACAGAATGGCAATAGCTTATAACGACTGCGAAAACAAAATAATTCTGGGCGTTCCCGACGTATGCTATTTAAAATGCCCTTATTACTACGTATGCGAAAAACCGCAGAAAATTAAACCCTGACCGAGTATGATAAACGTATTATCGCAGGAAACAATCAACAAGATAGCCGCAGGCGAGGTTGTTGAACGGCCGCTGAACGCCGTTAAAGAACTTGTCGAAAACTCCCTTGACGCGTGCGCAAGTTCCGTGACCGTCGAAATAGCGGAAGCCGGTAAAAATCTTATCCGGATTTCCGACAACGGTTTCGGAATGGATAAAAAAGATTTGGAACTCTCCGTCTTAAGGCATACCACAAGCAAAATTTCCGATTACAACGATTTGGGGCATATACAGTCTTTGGGGTTCAGGGGCGAAGCTCTTTCTTCCATTGCCGCGGTTTCGGATTTCGAAATCAAAACCGTAAAAAAAGGCGGAAATTCAGGCTGGCAATTATCGCTGAAAGGCGGGAAAAGTCCCGAAATATCGCCGTGGGCGGGCTCGGAAGGCACAATTACCGAAGTAAGAAATTTATTTTTCAATACTCCGGCGCGCAGAAAATTTTTAAAGAGCGACGCGACGGAGCGGGCAAAAATAATAAACTCTCTTGAAGAAACCGCTTTGGCAAATTACGACGTTGCCTTTAAACTTATATCCGACAAAAAAAACGTTTTTTCTGCCGCAAAAGCAAATGCGAAAATCGAAAGAATATCGGATATTTTGGGCAATAAGTTTGCTTCGTCGCTTAAAAACGCAAGCGGCGAGCATTCTAAAATTTTATTCGATATTTACTTTACCGGCAGGGACGATTCTTTGTCTAACCGCAAATACCAGTACCTTTTTGTAAATTCAAGGCCGGTAAACTTCCCTAAATGGCTTAATCACTGCGTTTATCAGGCGTACAGAGAGTCGATCCCGTCCGACAAGCATCCGGGAATTTTGATTTATATAACCATAGACCCTTCGGAAATAGACGTAAATATCCATCCTTCAAAAATGGAAATCAAGTTTTCTGACGAAAGAGCGGTTTACGACATTTTATATAAGGCAATAAGAAACGCTTTGACGGGCTATTCTCATTCTTCGCTGCCCGTAAACGGCAATCGCAAATTACGAATTGCGGATTACGAATCAACGGCAGGAAGCAAAGACCTGTCTGCAAATCAAGAATCTGTGCCGGATTCTCAAAAAAACGATACTCCCATATATTTAAAAGAACCAAAGCCGCATTACGCTCCGAAAAATTACGATATAAACCGGTACGCAAACGTATTTTCAAAACAAGAGTCTTCGTCCGTCACATCGGGGAGCGCAGGCGGTGCCGCAATGCAGTCTTTGCCGTCTGTTTCCGGCAATGACATAAAGGTTTTGGGTCAGGCTTTTGACACTTATATAATAGCCGAAAGCGGCGGCCAGCTTTACATTTTCGACCAGCACGCTTCCGCGGAACGCATACGCTACGAAATTTATTTATCGCAGACCGAAAACGGCAATTTAAGGATACAGCAGATACTTATCCCTGAAAACTTCGAGCTTTCCGCAAGCCTTTCCGAACTTTTAAAATCGAACTTGTCGCTTTTTAACGATCTGGGGATAAGCATAGAAGAATTCGGAAAGAATTCGTTCAGAATAACCGCTTATCCGGCTTTGCTCGGCAATGTTTCGGTCGAGCATATAGTAAAATCCGTATTGGAAGACATCGAATCGGAAAAAAATATAGAGATTGAACAAAAAAGAGACAAGATAATACGTTCCGCATGCCGCGCAAGCATAAAAGCCGGCGACAATGTCGCGCCGCTTGAAGCAAAAAAGCTGGTAAACGACTTATTCAAATGCAAACACCCTTTCACATGTCCGCACGGCCGCCCCACGGCTTATAAGGTTTCATTGAACGATCTCGAAAAATTTTTCAAAAGAAAGTAATCTTACTGTCCCGGGCTTGACTCGGTATTTCCGGTGTATTACAATATGTACGGCAAACGGATTTAAACATTAATCTATGAAAAAAATAATCGTAATTTCAGGGCCTACCGCAAGCGGAAAAACCGAAAAAGCCGTTGAGTTTTGCAGGCAAAACAACGGCGAGATCATATCGTGCGACTCGCGCCAGGTTTATAAGTACCTTGATGCCGGAACCAATAAGGAAGGGGAAGTACGGCAGAGCGTAGAGTTGAGAGCTAAGAGTGAAGATAACGGCAAAGCCGCGCGGCAATCCATTGTTCGCATTATCGACGGCATCCCCCAGTATTTAACCGATATAATAACTCCCGATGAAACGTACAGCGCGGCTGATTTTGTCCGGGACGCGGATATAACAATAGACGGGATAACGGCGCGCGGGAAACTTCCGGTAATAACAGGCGGGACGGGGTTATACATTAAAGCGCTGCTTTACGGACTTGACGAAATGCCGCCCTCAAACGCCGAAATAAGAGAAACTTTCGGCGGCAAAACGGCGGATGAACTTTATGAAATTCTCGGCAAACGCGATAAAGAAGCCGCCGAAAAAAACAAACAAAACCCGCAAAGGCTGTTGAGGGCAATTGAAATCAATATATTATCCGGGAAAACCGTATCCGAACACTATAAGCCTAAAAAACCGCGCTATGATTTTGTCCACTATACGATTTCTGTTGAAAATGAAGTTTTGTACAAAAAAATAAATGCCAGGTGCCGTCATATGATTGAAAACGGCATGATAGAAGAAACAGAAAAAGTTTTAAGCATGGGTTTTGCGAAAGACTGCCCCGGGCTTAGCGGCATAGGATACAGGCATATAATAAAGTATTTGGACAAAGAGATTTCGAAAGACGTTTTGATTGAGAAATTTTCAAAAGACACAAGGCATTATGCCAAGCGCCAAAATACATGGTTTAAGGCGCAGCCGGATGTCAGATTTATATAAAGTACGCGGAATTTTATTTTTAACTTACAAACCTCTTGTATTTTAATGAATATTTTCACATTTTATTCATAAATTATTCTTTGATTTTTTACAGTATAGAGGTATAATGATAATCGGGTTAGTCTGTCATAAACGGAAGCATGGGAACAGCTATGGCATCTAAAACTTTTCAACTTAAAATTTTATCCTGCGCCGTTGTTTTGAGCGTAGCGTTTAATATTTGTTTTTCTTTGATCCCGTTGAAAGAAGTTGCCGGCGTAAATTTCGGCGTCCGTTTGGCGCTTAATACCGCTTTATACACATATGTGCCGGTCAATTTAGCAGTCGGCGGTTTAAATTCCGAAACCAAAATAAATAATGATTTTGACCGCGGCAGCCCGGTTCGCGGCGAAAAGGCAAATGACGGTTCGGCCAACGGCATATACGGGTTTGAAGCTGCAATTTCATCTCCGTTGACATTTTCACCCTTAAAACAAAAATACTCGAATAATCCGTACGCATTGCCCGGAGGAGACAAGCGGCTCTGTAATATGCCTCAATTTTACTGTAATTTTACAATTCCGGATAAAGCAAATATAATGTTTTGGCTTATATTCCTATTGATGTATTTGGCCGTGGTTCATAGAAATAAACGGATAATTATTAACAAAAATCATATAAAAACGGATAGATACGCCTGCGTAATTTGCAGGCGTATTCTTTTTACCGGAGGATATCATGAAAACGCTTGCCTGCATTAAAAAATTTACAGCTCTTATTACAGCCGCATCTTTCATTGTTTCCGTGTTTTCTTCAGGCGGATACGCCGCGTATGCTTCGGCGCTTCCTGCGGAAAAAACAAACGTGTTGGAACAGGCGTTTAATACGGTAAATATTATTCCTTTATCTTTGGGAAAAGTAACCGGCGTATCAAACAGGCAAAGCGGCACGGTGATCGTAAACATACAGGATTTGCATTCCCACGCGGAAATCCAGAGAAATATAGCCGGCATAATAAAAATAATAGACGAAAACTCTAATTTGACTGCCGTTCATACCGAAGGCGGTGTCGGAAATATAGATGTGAGCTGGATAAATAATATCGAAAACGCCGAACTCAAAAGCAAAATAATAGAACAGCTTTTAAACGGCGGGGATTTAAGCGCCGGAGAATATTATGCGATGACTTCCGGCAAAAACGTCGCGTTAAAAGGCCTGGAGAATAAAAAAATACACGCTGAAAATATAGCAAGGCTTGCAGAAATAGAATCGAACAGAGAAGTTTATTTGAAAATTTTAAGCAAAACGGACAAAGAAATAAGCATTTTAAACAAAATGTACACAGGCTCCAGAAATATAAGATTTAATAATGTTTTACTGAAGCATAGCCAAGGCAAATTAAACGATTCCAAATTTTATGCTTTGCTGGGCAAATACGTTGAAAATATAAATTCCGAACCTCAAAATTACAATAATACGACCAAAATAGATTTTAAAAATTATCCTAACATCGCGCATTATCTTGTGCTCACAAATCTTTCTTCCCGAATCGATTCCCAAAGAGCTTCGGCCGAGCTCAGCCGTTTGATGGGAATACTTAAAGCTCGCCTCCCGTATAAACAATATGTAAATTTACAGAACGTTACCGCCGATTTTAGAGATACCGACAGATTGATAGAACTTATCGGCGTTTTTGCCGAAGAGTTTAATATAAATATGGAGGCAGGCTACAAAAACCTTAACTCTCTCATACAAATAAACAATTTAAGCAGGCAAATGAACCCTCTGGATTTGATCAGAGAAACCCGTCTTTTGACCGAAAAAATAAAAACGGCATTGGCTTATGACAATACCGAGGCGGAAATAACCTATCTTACGGATTTTAAAGAACATTTTGCGAACTATTTGACGGCTTCGTTAAATTCTGACGATTGGACATACGTAAAAGCGAATTTAAACAGATTTTTGGATATATATTCAAAGTATGCCGCAGTTGACGATATCGGCGCGATAAAAAAAGATTTTGCGGAAATTAACGCTTATTACGACGTCAATACGGAAAGAAACAATATATTTATATCTAACATCATAAACGGAAAACCTTCGGTTTCGGACGCTGTTTACGGCGATGCGGTTTCCGATATTTTAAAAAACGCAAAAGAAGTGAAAGTTGCGGTTACCGGCGGTTATCACAGCGAGGGATTGAAAGAACTTCTTTCAAAACGGAATATATCGAGCGTATTGATAACGCCGAACGTTACAACGGACATAAACAAAGCCAATGCCAAATATAAAGAAATAATTCAAAGGCAAAGCAAATTTTCAAAAGAAGCTTTGGCTTACTTGATAGCCTCAAGTGCGGCTGCGATAGAGCAGCAGGCATTGATACTCGGCGCCGCATTAAGGCTGTCGGAAATAGACGGCGGACTTCTTTCGGAAACGATAGAAAACATTAAAAAACAGGGATTTAACGTAGATAAACGGGGTGACGGTTATACGATAAGCTCTTCGGAAAATTCAATAAGCCTTCAGATAAAAGACAATGCCATAACCATATTGACGGCAGACGGCGAAGTAATAGATTCCGTTGATTCCGGCATGACCGAAGAACAAAAAAGTGCGGTAATAGGCGCGGCTCAGGATATTTTATCCAAAGTGTTGCCGTCCGAAAATCTTTTTACCGGCTTTGCCGGATTAGAGCATGACGCATTAAAAACCTTCTTTTATTCTCTCTATCGAAGCGGTTTTTACTTTTCAAAGGGCGTAATTGCCGAAATAGAAGACGCCGGTTATCTGAAAACTGATGAGACGGGCGCTGAAAAAACATTAGACGGGATGCCTGTCGGCATAGTAAGCAGACTGCCCGCTTTTATGCAGAAAATGATGCTTAAACGGCAGCAAGCGCTTGATATTAAAAAACAATCGGACATTGATACTGAAAATATAACAAATATTTTAAAACGGCATTACCCGCATATCGGGGAAACAGTAAGCATTGAAGTTTTGGCCGGAGGCATAAGAGAAAGAAAACCTCATCTTGTAACAGTAATCAAAGACGGAAAAGAGATTAAATACGTATTAAAGCCGATACAAAAAGCCAAGAACACGGAAATAAGAGATGCCGGTTATTTAAGTACCATGGTCAAGCGTTTAAAAGAACGCGGCATTCCGTTAAGCGAAGTGATTGAAACAAGTGAAACAGGCGTAAGCTATATTGAGGACGGCGATTATTTCTTTGTATTGACGCAATATTTTGACGAAGGTTTTGCAGAAGGCAGCGAAATAAGAAATAACCCCGAATATTTTAAATCTATCGGAAAAATGCTTGCCAATTTCCACAACTCCTCTGATTCTATTCCGGATGAAAGCGGCAAATTAAGAGATGCCGGTTCTAAAAACGCATGGGATGTGATGAGCGCCATAGAAACGTTTGATATTGATTCTCTTGATAAATCATTACAAGATTCCGGTTTCGAAATCGCAAACTTTGTCCGCGGACAGTATGAGACATTAAAAAGAAATGTAAACGAAATAAAGAGCAGGGGCAGACTTAAGAAGACTCACATACATG
>JAISVT010000035.1 GCA_031271405.1 Candidatus Endomicrobium macrotermitis
TTTTTTTGCCTTGTGTGTCTTTACACAAACCCGAAAGTATTATACCCCTCACCCTCTTGCTTGGCAAGCCCCTCTGCCGAAACTTGGATTGCTTTGTCTTTTGCCGTTGCCAAGCTGCCAAACTTCTAAACTTCCGAGCTTCGCCGCAAAGCGGCCTTGCCCTGTTAATATCCATAGATTCTGCGGCTTCGCGCAGAATGACGGCAATACTTTGTCTTTTGCCGTTGCCAAGCTGCCGAACTTCTGAACTTCCGAGCTTCCAATATTCTATCTGTAAAACACCAGCGAGCCGCTTATTACTTTTCCTTTTACTTTTATCTGGTATATATACGAGCCCGTTTCTACGTATGAGCCGTCTCTCTTTCCGTCCCACTTAAACTGCGAGCCCGAATCTACTTTTGATATCTCCTGACCTCTTAAGTTGTATATCGTTACCGTATCTCCCATAGATAAATTTCTGAATTCTACAAGTTCTCCCGGCCTGAACGCTCTGTCTAACGGCCTGTGCTCGCTGTCCGCTCTTACGGGGTTTGCAAACACGGCAAAATATCCCAGATTTCCGACTGTCGCTTCTACCGTCCTGGCCGCAGGATTATTCTTCGATGTCGAAAGCTCAATCCAGCTGCTTCCGTCCCACCAAAACGCCACATACGCGTCGTTGCTGACGGCTTTCGCAATGTTTTGGACGTTTCCGTAATATAATGTAACCTTAGCCGATACCGATGAAGCCAAAACGTCAGAAACCGACGGGTCAACGGAATATATGCTGTAAAACTTGACGATCTCGGGATTTTCAAAGAACGGATAAGGCGTGCCGTCAGTCCATGCGCCTTCTTTAATCGTTATGGTCTTATCTTCAATGGCTCCTTCGTGCAGGAAGCTGACGCTTGTTTCGCCGTATCTCTGGTCTTCATTATCCAATATCACTTCGCGCACATCGTCGGATACATAAACGCTTGTGCTGACCTCTATAGGCACGGTTATCCAGGCTGTCTCGCTAGGGTTGTCGGGGTTTGCATGGTACGGATAATATTTGACAAACTTTTCAGGATCGACTCCGGCGGAATCTTCGGGATCCGAAATCGCAGCTTTCAGCCTGTAGTGCAGTTTTGACGCTTCATTGCTTACTCTCAGCGGAACGCTTACAAAGCTCATGCTTCCGTCAAGATCCACGCTCTGCGTGCTTATTTCCACTTCATCGTCATATTTATATTCTATCTCTATGCTCTTGGCCGTTGTCCCGAAATGATTGCCCACTAAAACCATATTCATCTGATAAGGCGAAATTCTCATCAAATCTTCATGGGCTGTCGCGGGATTATGAATAGTAAACCACTCGTCAAACTCCGTATAAGGCTGACCTTCTTTCGTATAATTGACTAAAATGCGGTAACTGCAGTCGAGGGCATTCGAATGGTCAAGCCCGCAGTCGTCTTCCAACAAAACCGAAAAGTCCGCGCTTCCGCTTGTAATGTTTCCGACAGCCGCGGTTACTGACGACGTCTCCAAGCCTTCATGCCTATGCTCTACCCAGACGGAATCTATAGTTATGTCAGTACCGAAATACACGTTTCCCGTTACCGGAACGGGAAAATTATGCGAATGCTGTAAAATGAAAGTATCCTGCTTATGAACTATCATAACTCCCGTGACGGGAACAAAGGATATTTCAACGCTGAATCTTTTTGTCGGATTTGCGGCATCCACAACAGCCGTATCCGCTGTTTTATATACAAACATCGCCAAAAACGCTATTAAAATGGAGAATATGAATTTTTTATTCATAAAATAACTCCATCGTTATCGTATCGTTTTTATATAAATATCCTCTTTTTACCTGCGAAAAATCCGCGGCAAAATAAATATAGATTTTTCCGTCCTGAGGCACATTACCGTAGCCGGGCTGCCCCTGCCCGTCAAGCCTTGCCCATTTGAATCCCCGTCTGTCTAAAAACCTTATATCTTCCGAGTGGTCATAATACGAAATGCCGGAACCTGCCTCCGCTTCGGCGGTTATGTCTCTCATCCCCGACCATTCGGCGTAAAATTCGTTGTCGGCATAGATATTCTCGGAATCCGTATAAAGATTGTCCGACGCTCTCCACAGCATCGGGACGATAAAATTGCTTTCGCCTACGGAGACCAAACCGGAAACCGTAGAAGTTGCCATTCCTACATAAGAATGAGAAGATACGGCTATGCTGTTGTCCGTATATATCTGCAGTCCCCACGCGGCATCTTGAAACCCTTCCGAAAACCACTCGGAAAGCTGCAATTCCAGATATTGGCCGGAAACGATAGGCACGGTGCTCCCCGAAATTGCGGCTTCGTTATCCCAAAGAATTGTGTCGGCACCCGTACTGCCGTCGCCGGCTCTGTTTTTTAAATTCAGTGTAACCATCATTGAGGGAACGGAGAAATCGGCTTTTTTCCATACGATATAATCCGCATCTACAGCCGCTCCGTTATTATTCATCATAAAAAGAATTTCCGTAGTTTCAAGCAAAACAGCTTGAGTCAGAGCTGCAAAGCCGGTTGCGTTAAGAGGGATTGAAACTTTCTGCCAGCCGCCGGTCGCAGCAGTAATCCCAAAACTTGATAAAGTTACCAGTTTATCAGCGCCGCCGCACTTAAAACCTACTTCTACATTGCCGATATTTGTACCTGCCGCACCTCTCACATAGAATTCTAAAATTCCGTTAAAAAATTCCGACATCGAACGCGCTGTTGCCGCCTGACTGCCGTCAACAAAAAATATGCCCCATCCGCCGTTAGGCGGAGACTTGAAATAAGAGCTTCCTTCAAACGCCGTACCGTCGGCAGTTCCGGCAGGGCCGCTGCCGTCAGACCACGGGAAAAGAACTACGGCGTCAATACCCGCACTGCCGAACTGCGCGCCTGTCACCGGCAGCCAATCCGAATATATGCTATATACGGCATTCGCTTTATTTCCGTAAACTTCCGACGCGGATTTTCTCCAAGTAATGTGATCAACATCGATACTGCCGTTTCCGTTATGTTCAAACTGGATCAAGCGGGTTATCACCTTTAAATCGTTAACATTCAAATTACTTAAGAAGCCTTCGGAGTTCAAAGGTATGGAAACTCTTTGCCACTGACCGTTATTAACTACGCCTAAAGCTTCAAGATTATTCTTTGCCCAAAAATCCCATCCCGGCTTTTGGATCCCGACTCTTATGTCTCCATAATTAGCGCCGGCAGATGTCGCAACTCTTATGTAAAACTCCAATGCCCCGTCAACATACGCCGACATATCCTGAGCTCTCTGAAGCGCAGGATTCGTAGAATAAACAAACTCATATGCCCATAGGCCTGCAGTTCCCGTTCTTAAATGTTCGCTGCCTTCATATGGCGCTTCTGAAGCAGGCGTTACCGCCGCTCCGTTATATGTAAAGATACGGACTCTGTCTTCATTATTTGCCGTTGTTGACGCTCCCGATATTGTCTCGGAAAATACGCCGTATTCATCTTTACCGATATTTGAAGAAGGTTCAACTGCTCCCGGCTTTTTCCAAATAAAACCGTCTAAATCAAAAGTAACAGGCGCTGACACATTGAGCAAAAGCGGTAATGTAACTCTGTTTAAATCATTTGCAATCGTCGGAGACGGATTCCCGAATGTAGCTTCTTCTATCGGTAAAATAAATTTATGCCATTCACCATTTGCAGAAAAAGAAGAAGTATTTACAGACAACTCATTAAGAGTTTTTACTCTTTCAAGATCAGGATCGCCTGCTTTATATCCAAACGATATAATATCGCCGATATTTGTTATGTTAGAGCTGGAACTTCTTACCCAAAATTCAATCGTTCCGCCCATAAAAGAACTCATATCATATTTTGCCCATCCTGCAAAAAGGAAGTAAGCGATTCCCGAGACGGGGGCATCGACATGAAAATAATTAACGCCGTCTATCTTATCTTCCCCTGGCAGATATTGCCTGTCTGTTAATAAACCTCCCGTAATCCAACTCTCAAAATCGACAGCAACTCCGGGATATGTTTCCGAATAAACTCCATATATATCATTATCCGCAGGCGCGGCAAAAGAAATGCCTGCAAAGAAAATCAGCATAGATAATGATATAAAAAGTTTTTTTATCATTTTAATCTTTTAAAGGCCTGTCTTTTGTTTTTGGCGCTTTATATGTAAATGTTTTTATTTTCGATTTAAATTTTTACTTCAGCTTATAATGCTTCCGTCTTTTAATACTCTAAACTGCATACTTCTTACTACGGGCTTGATGAAATAGTCGTAACCGATAAGTTTTATGGAAACGTCCGCCCGGTACTTGCCGGGTTTCAAATCGGACGGCATATCTACGCTAAAATCTTTGCTTACAGTTCCGGGATAAGCCGAAACGCTTTCAAACAACTGCACAGACCTTACTTTTTTCTTCCCGCTGTATATGTCAACCATACCCGCGGGGCGCACAAGTATATTGCTGTCATTTCGAATAGCGATATTTAATCTTTTTACACCGTTTGACAAAGAAATTATATCCAGAGAATCTATGCCGTATTCTATATTTTCAGTACCCTGCATTATAATGTGCACAGGCAGGCTCATAAGCACATTAACACCCGGGCTGCTCGGCGGATGCACTTTAAATTTAACCTGGCCGACAACTGAACCTTTTATGCTGTTATTAGGGAAAATCGTATATAATACGAGCTTTGTTTCGCCCTTTCTTATTGATAATTTTGAAGGAGTTATTTTTAACCACGAGGCTATAGGGATATCGAAATTTCCCCTGTATGACCAGTCTTTGTTTAATTCGGCGTTCACTTCAAGAGTAACGTCGCCGTCATAATTATTGGTAACGGAATAAGAGCCTTTTATAGGCGCGCCGTCAGGAGTTACCGTGCTTGCAATGCGCTGCGGGTCTATTTTTAGGTTGGCATAGGCCGCCGAAAAACAGAAAAATACAAGAAACAGCAATAGCTGTAACTTTCTCATAATCAAGTTTTCCTTTTGGCTATTAACTTAAGGGCAGGGGATTTTTACCCCTGCCCTTATTAATTCTAATTACAACTTACGGCGTTACTACAAGTTCTACTGTCAAAGTATCCGTACCGTATGAATGACCGGCTCTTGCTCTTGCAAAATTAGACGCAAAGAAGAAATACCAATCATTAACATCCGCTCTGTCGTACGTGCTCCATATTTTCATACCCGCCGTTTTGGATATTGTGGCATATTCTTCGTCGAAAGCACCTGACGCAGGATCATAACCTGGTTGCCCTTCCGTTCCGCTTGCAGGTTTTGCGGCTTTTGATTTATCGGTTACATAAAACAATGCACCGCCTGTTACGCCAAGAGCCTCAGACGTGTTACCATTATCGCTAAAGTTTGCCGTTGTGACGTCATAAGCGCCATCGTCAACAAGAGCCTTCTGCTCTATTCTGAAAGATAAAGGCAAAGTGTTATTACCCGAACTGGTCATACCGCTTCCGCCTTTTTCAACCAAAGCGTTTATGGTCTGGGACGAGCCGATGTTATAAGCCGTATTCGTAGAAGTAAGTGTATAGAGGTATGCACCTTCAGGAAGAGTTGCCCCTGCCTTATTTGCATTGTCTGTATATAACATCACTATCGTACCTACCGTATAAGCTTGGTTTGTAATCTTCGCATATACTTTAGAAGCTTTGAAAGTATCTGATCCTGCTTTTATGTCCGCTACACCCTGCCAGTCGATTTTTTCCGCTTCAGCATCACCGTCAGCCGGTTTATTTGCCGCCATTCTAAACAAGTCAAAACCAAACGTTGCGTTGCCGGTCTGAATAAACGAATGTTCTGCGCTAAAAAGCCCCAAAAGCGTCCCAGTCGTTGAAGACAAACTAACCGTCCTTGCTGCCATCGCGCTTCCTGCCGCTGCCGTTACAAATACTACCGCTAACAACAAACCTAAAAATTTACGCATTTGTTCCCTCCGTTCTGTTTATTTTGGTACTTTCGTACCACTGCTTTTTGACGAAAAAATTTTTGCTCCTTTTAATTATTTTCGACCTTTAAGCCTGCTTTATTATGTTATGCATAAAATTATACAAAAATCAGCGTAAAAAGTTATAAGATTTTGCAAATTTTTTACATTCAAAATTATAGAGAAAAATGAAAGAAAAAAACGGCAAAGCGGGGAAGGACAAAGTCCTGACGAAGCAACCCGGGTTAGTCTTTAAAAAACTTAAGAAATAAAGAACATTTTTAAGCAGCCGCGGATTCCCGGCTGCGGCTTCGCGCAGAATGACGGCAATACTTTGTCTTTTGCCTTTGCCTTTGCCGAGCTGCTGAGCTGCTAAACTTCCAAACTTCGCCGCGAAGCGGCCTTGCCCTGTTAACATCCATAGATTCTGCGACTTCGCGCAGAATGACGGCAATGTTTTGTCTTCTGCCTTTGCCTTTGCCGAGTTGCTGAGCTGCTGAACTTCCGAACTTCGCCGCGAAGCGGCAACGCTGTTGCCAAGCTGCCGAGCTTCCAATCTTCTATCTGTAAAACACCAGCGAGCCGCTTATTACTTTTCCTTTCACTTTTATCTGGTATATGTACGAGCCCGTTTCAACATACGAGCCGTCTCTTTTTCCGTCCCACTTAAACTGCGAACCCGAATCTGCTTTTGATATTTCCTGCCCCCTTAAATTGTATATCGTCACCTTATCGCCCGGCGATAAATTTCTGAATTCTACAAATTCTCCCGGCCTGAACGCCCTGTCTAAAGGCCTGTAGCCGCTGTCTGTAAGATCGGACTTTTCAAATATTCCGTAATACCCCAATTTCGTACCGGTATGCGCAAGATTTAAAGTTACCGAGCGCATATCGGTTTCATTGATAAAACCGTTGACCCTTTCCCAAGAAGTGCCGTCAAGCCATCTGACTTCTATATTCTTTGCATCGGCAGGCAGATCGCCGTAATACAATGTTATGGAAGGCATATACGCGCCGCCTTTTACCGCAAAATTCGCCGGAGAAAACTCGTACGCTATTATCGGCTTCAAATTACCCGAGTAAGGAAGCGTCTCTCTCGAATCTATTTCTTTTACCGAAAACTTCGTATCGGCAGGCAAAGCTCCGGAGATAAAACTTTTTGAAGTGTTATCGTACCTTTGGTCTCCCATATGAAGCGTCAAAGTTCCGCCTTCCGCTCCGATAGTCTGCGATTTCGTATGATACAAACCGGCCTTTAAATAACCGCCGGCCGGATATTTGCCTTCGGTACCGTCTTTGGCGGCTGCAATTATCCTGTAATAAATAAAATCCGATTCCTGCCCGATAATTATCGGTTCCGCAGTAAAACCGTAAAGCGCTTCGCCGGTTTTTTGATAAGATACGCTCGAAGTTTTGACAACGGCATCATCGCTTGTGTAGTAATGAATTGAAAGAGAACCGATTTCAAGCGAGTCTCCCGCCAGAGAAACCGTACCCGTAGCCGTAAGCATACGCATATTAATTGAAACTCTTTCAATCGGCGCGTGAAATATTGAAACTGTCGTTTTGGCGGGAACAAAAGATATTTCAACGCTGAATCTTTTTGCCGGGCTTGCGCCGTCTATGACCGCCGCATATGCCGTTTTATGCGCGAATATTGCCAAAAACGCTATTAAAATGGAGAATATGAATTTTTTATTCATAAAATAACTCCATCGTTATAGTATCGTTTTTATATAAATATCCTCTTTTGGCTTTGGAAAAATCCGCGGCAAAATAAATATAAATTTTTCCGTCCGGCGGCACATTTCCGTATCCGGGCCGCCCCTGCCCGTCAAGCCTTGCCCGTTTGAATCCCCGCCTGTCCAAAAATCTTATATCTTCCGAACGGTCATAATACGAAATGCCGGAACCTGCCTCCGCTTCGGCGGTTATGTCTCTCATTCCCGACCATTCGGCGTAAAATTCGTTGTCGGCGTAGATATTCCCGGAATCTGCAAAAATCCTGTCCGACGCTCTCCAAAACATCGGAATGAGAAAATTGCCGCTGCCCGCGGAAACCAAACCGGAAACGGTAGAAGTTGTCACCGCCGCATAAGAATGAGAAGATACGGCTATGCTGTTGTCCGTATATATCTGCAGTCCCCACGCCGCGTCTTGAAACCCTTCCGAAAACCATTCGGAAAGCTGCAATTCTATGTACTGCCCGGAAACCGCCGGCACGGTGCTTCCCGAAATTGCGGCTTCCTTATCCCAAAGAATTTTTTCCGCGCCGGCGCTTCCGCCGCCGGCTCTGTTTTTTAAATTCACGGAAACGCTCATCGCCGGAGCGGAAAAACCCGCTTTTTTCCAGACTATATTATCGGCGTCAACAGGAACGCCGTTATCGTTTACCATAAACAATATTTCCGCAGTCTCCAGCATTACCGGACGCGTAAGCCCGGAAAAACCGGCGTCATTCAAAGGAATCGATACTTTTTGCCATCCTCCGTTTGACTCTGCCGCGAAAGACTCCAAATCCGCAGTTACATATTCCGTACCATTGCTTTTTATTCCGGCGGAAACCCCGTTTAAACCGGCGCTTCTTACGCGAAACTCCAGCGTTCCGTTATAAAATTCGGACATCGAACGAGCTTTTGCCTGTCCGCCTTCGGTAAAAAAGATCCCCCAGCCGCCGTTTGCCGGAGACTTTAAATAATTGCCGCCTTCAAATGCCGTACCGTCGGCGCTTTCGGCAGGGCCGCTGCCGTCAGACCACGGGAAAAGAGCGGCGGAATCGACACCGCCGGCATCGAATTGCGCGCCGGTTCCCGACAGCCAGTCCGAATATACGCTATATACGGAATTCGATTTATTCCCGTAAGGTTCGCTCTGTTTTTTTCTCCAGACAATGTGATCTATGTCGATTCTGTCGGAACCGTAATTTTGCGCAATAAAAAGATATGTCGTAGAACTCAGCATTGCCGCGGAAGTCAATCCCGAAAACCCGCCGGAATTTAAAGGGATCGAAATTCTTTGCCACTGCCCGTTCGGGACATACCCGAGTTCCCCCAAAGTCTTCGCCCTGTTTTCATCGGACGCCGAGGCGTTTTGCAAACCCGCGGAATTTATTCCTATTTTTACGTTCGAATAATTTGCCGAGTCTGCCGAAGCCCTTATGTAAAATTCTAAAGCGCCGCCGTAATATGCAGACATATCCCTCGGGATTTCCCCGGCAGCGTTTGCGTCTGAAAAATGATAACCCCATCCGCCCGAAGTACCTGTCCGCAGGTAATTATCCCCTTCATACGCGGTATTATTGCTTATATAGTCACTGCCGCCGCCGTCCCAGAAAGCTTTTGATATCTTGTCTTCGTTCCAGTCGATTTCGGTTTCATACGCCCCTTCTATGGTATCCGAATAAGCGCCGTATTCGTCTTTTCCTATATTTGCGGGAGGCGGCGCTTTCTTCCATACGATATTATCTATGTCGACTGTGGCGCCGCCGCCGGTAAAATAAAATAGAAACCGCGTGGCGGTTAAAACCGAAGGAGAAGTCAATCCGGAAAAACCGGAAGAATTCAAAGGAATCGACACTCTTTGCCAATTACCGCCTGCGGCAAGGCCCAGCCCGCCGAGAGATTTTTCCATCAGCTGCGCTTTGGCGGTTATGCCCGCTTTGATGCTTGAGGCGTTTCCCGACAATACTCTTATATTGAATTCAAGAGAGCCGTTATAATACGCGGACATGTCCTGACGGTTCGAGTTCGAGGAAAACTCAAAACCCCAAGACGCTTCGGACGGCCCGCTTCTGATATATTCAGTTCCTTCAAAAGCGGCATTGCCCGTTCGAATATCCGCGGACGCGCCCGAGTAAACCCTTTTGCTGATTTTGTTGGCATTAGACGCTTGCGGAGAAGCACCGGGAACGGTTTCGGAATAAACTCCGTACAAATAGTCTCCGATGCTTGCCGCCGTATCCGGACTCTTTCTCCATACTATGCAGTCGATGTCGAAAGTTACCGCGCCGCTTACTTCAACAAGCAGCGGAAGAACGACATTGTTCGATAAGCCCGCCTCTATAACCGAATCGGCGACTCCAAAAGCCGCTCCGTTAACCGGCAAAATAATTTTTTGCCAGTTTCCGTCGGATGTAAAAGACGGGTTTAACGATGCGATAGATTTGACCCTGGGCGTCTCCGCCCCGGTAGAAAAATGTTTCTCTTTATAACCCAAAGAAATTAAAGTTCCGGCATTCGGGGTCGAACTTCTTACCCAAAACTCGATTGTCCCGTTCATATACGCGGACATATTTTGAGGCGTTTTAAAATACAAATAGAATGCGCCGGCGTTTGAGGCCGCAGCATTAAGGTATTGCGCCCCTTCAAACGGATTATCATTTGCGGTCCTTACGCCGCCCGGAAAATATTGGGCATCGAAACCTACCGCGTCAGGAGAAACGGATGAAGTATCCCAATCGGCTCCGGCTGCGGGAAACGCCTTATCGGAATATATAACATAGACATAATTACCAATATTGCCGGCAAAAGAAATGCCCGCAAAAAAAATCAGCATAGATAACGATGTAAAAAGTTTTTTTATCATTTTAATCTCTGAACCGCTTTTAATTATTTTCGGCCTTTATTTAATACAAATAAGACCGCCGCTATAGGAATTGCCGTTCCTACAAGGCTAAAATATTAAATTTTGCAGCTTTTGCACCAAAATTATAGCATCATACAAAGGATTCTGCCATTATTTTTGCAGCTTTTGCACCAACTACAGATTAAATTTGCCGTTAAACTTAGCTGTATCATTCTCAGGTTCTTGCGGGCGCAGCCTGTCCTTTTGGGGCGTTTTATGGTATAATTTTTGAATATTTAAAATAGAGAAGTCATTCAAAAATGATAAAAAAACTTCATTTGTACATCATCAGGGAATTCTGCGGTTCTTTCCTTTTCGGGCTGGCGGTCTTTTCGATGCTTCTCCTTTTAGACCAGGTATTTCAGCTTGTCGATTTATTCCTGTCAAAAGGCGTGGCGTTTTTTATTGTCGTAAAACTTTTCGCTTTCATACTCCCGAACATACTTACGCTTGCAATACCCATGGCGGTGCTTTTCGGCGTTTTAATAGCTTACGGAAGGCTTTCGGAAGACAATGAAATTACCGCAATGAAAGCCAATTGCGCGGACTATAAAACGCTGTCGGTGCCGGTAATAGTTTTCGTATGCGCGATTTCCGTTTTTCTCATATTTTTCAACCACTTTTGGTCGCCGGCAATGCACAAGGATTTCAGAAATTTGTACGAAGAAATAATCACAAAGCGACCGCTTGTAAAACTTGATGAAAAAACCATCGTGAATCTCGGCGAATACCAGTTGTACGCCAACAAGGTCAACAGCAAAAACAACACTATGGCAGGGGTAAACATATATAAGTTCGAAAGCAAAAAGAAAGAAGCCGAAAACGCAAAAAGCTCTTCGACTTTAAGCGGCGGCGATTCGTGGAGAATAGCCGCCTCGTCGGCTTCGGTCAAAGTTTATTTAAACGGAGTGCAGCTTACCCTTTACAACGGGTATTGGCAAAGGGCAAACCCGTCGAACATAAACAATATGATACACATGACGTTTAAATCGTACGAATTCTTTATACCGCTCGGAGACGCTATAAAAGGACAGTCGTCTTCGCTCAGGGAAACGGCTTCCGGCGAAATTCTTAAAACTATAAAAAAATACAAATCGCAAAATCTCCCTGCCCAAGCTTACGAAATCGAGTTTTGGATGAGGTGGGTTTTCGCGATAGCGCCTATAGCTTTTGTGCTTATAGCTCTGCCGATAGGTATAATGGCGGGAAAAGGCGGGAAAACGATAGGTTTCGGAATGAGTCTCGGGGTCATATTTTTCTATTATATGTTTCTTGTAATAGCCATGAACCTCGGAGAACGCGGGCATGCGCCGGTTTGGCTTATTATGTGGATGCCTAATGCCGCGGTTTCGGTCTGCGGATTGTATTTGTTTACAAAAATGGTGAAAAGATGACATAAAATGTCGAGCCTGCACGCAGCCGCAGAATGACATACCGTTACAGGGTTATGATGAAAACTTTATATTCGTACGTTACAAAACAGTTTTTAAGAATATTTTTCTTTACCGCGTTTGCATTCGGTTTTATCGTTTTGATATCCGAACTGTTCAGGCAAATCGGTTTTTATATGGAGCATAAAACCGGGCTTTTGATAATAGCCCAGCATTTGTTTTCAAACATACCGTGGTGGGTAATTCAGGTGCTGCCGGTATCAACGCTTCTGGCGCTGCTTTTTTCTCTGGGGGAGCTTGCCAAAAGAAACGAAATAACCGCAATGAAAGCCGCCGGAATAAACCTTTGGAAAATAATAACCCTGTTTATGATTGCCGGCTTAATAATAGGCCTTGCGGACTTGGGCGCGAGGGAATTTATCGTGCCAAAAACTACGCTCTTTAACGAAATAGTAAAAAAAGAAAAAATACAAAAAGAAGAAATATTCGTAAAAACGGAGTTTTCAAACCTTATAGTTTCCCTGCAAAACAATACAAGGCTTTCGGTGGGATTCCTTGACACCGAAGAACAAATAATGAAAGACATAATTATCGAAAAATACAGCAATGATTTTACCCTTGACCGCCTGATTTTGGCGCCCGAAGGGTTATGGAAAAACAAAACCTGGGTGCTTGAAAACGGAGTTGTAAGGGACTTTGAAAATGACGCGTGGAAAGAGTATTATTTCAAAGAATTCGATTCGGGAATAACCCTCAAGCCGGAAGATATAGCTTTGAAAAAAATGCGCTATGAAATGATGGATACGGCGGACTTTAAAAAATACATAAAACAGTTAAGAATTTTCGGACAGACTGCTTTGAAAGAACGAATAGCTTTAAACATACGCTACGCTTCCGTTTTCTGCCATCTTGTCGTAATGATGATAGGAATACCGTTTGCTCTGGGGCTGGGAAACAAACTCGGAAAAATATTGAGTTTTACGCTGGCTTTGGGAGCGGCTTTCGTGTACTGGGGCGTGCAGGCGATAACGCAGTCTCTGGGAGAAAACCATATACTGTCGCCGTTTATGGCCGCCTGGCTGCCGAATTTCATATTCTTTGCAATCGGGATTTACCTGCTGGTCAGAGTTAAGAAATAATTGAAAGATTGGAAGTTCAGAAGCCCGGTAAAAGCAAAAGACAAAGCCGCTTTGCGGCGAAGCGGCCATGCCGTTGCCGAGCATCCAATCTTCTAATTCTTGTATTCCCTCAGCAGATATATAAGTTTGCCTAAAACTTTATAATCTTTCGGATAAACCGGCGGGTATAAATGATTTGTCGATCTGAAACTTACTCTGCCGCCGCTTTTAACATAGACTTTTATCGCGGCTTCGCCGTCAATCAAAGCCACTACTATGTCCCCGTTGGCGATTTGATTGTTTTTTGATATTACCACAGTATCCCCTTCGACTATCCCCGAAGGCTCCATGCTGTCGCCGCGGACTTTTAATGCGAAACAGTCTCTGTTTCTTGTTACGTCGGTATTTATATATACGTAATCCTGCGCGTCTTCAACCGGCTCTAAAAAAGTTCCCGCGTGGACGTTTCCCAAAATCGGAACCGGCGAAAATTTCTGCCTGTCTGACAGTTCAAGGCCTCTTGCTATGGACTCTTTCCTGTTCAGATAGCCTTTTTTTTCCAGTATTTTTATATATTTCTGCACGGGGCCTATTGTGATATTAAATTCAGCGGCGATTTCCCTTATTGTAGGAAAATTTCCGTTCTCCAAAGAAAAACGTTTGATAAAGTCCAAAACTTCTTTCTGCTTTTCCGTAAGTTTTTCCATATTTCCCCCTCTTTTAACAACAATTACAAATTACTGATTACCGATAAAAGACTAAAAAACTTTTGCCGTTTATCCGCAATTCGTCATTCGTAATTTTTAATTGAATTATCCCCTGACAGGCAGTTGTCACCCTGCGGAGACGAAGTCTCTTGCAGGGTCTATAGAAAAGCCGTTATTTATAGATCCTGCGGCTACGCGCAGGATGACGGACTTTACTAATTCACATAATGGGATAATTCCATTTTTTAATTGTCTTTATTTATAGCATACAACCGTATCCCGTGTCAAGAAAAGCCGGATTATTATATAATTACTCCGCTATGAAAAAGAATCCTTTGATCAAAATAGATTTCATCAAAACGCCTACCGGGAGTTTTTCAACCGTTGAAGGCTTAAAAAAGTACTGGAAAAGCGTTAAGCCTTTGATAGAGCAAAGAGAAAAGCATTTCGAAAACGTCCGGAAAAACGGTTCGGAAGAAGAAATTTTTGCGGAACTCGTATTCTGCCTTTTCACCCCCCAAAGCAAAGCCGTTTCATGCTGGGCTGCCGTCAATAAACTTGCCGAAAATGATATGATTTTTAAAGCATCGGCCGCAGAAATAGCCGAAACGGTTTCAAACGTGCGCTTTCACAACAACAAGGCGCGTTTTGTCACGGAAGCCAGAAACATTTTTACGTCAAACGGAAAAATGAAGATAAAAGAAAAACTTTCGTCTTTCGAAGATATTTACGAACTGCGTGAGTGGATTATAAAAAACATCAAAGGGATAGGCTATAAAGAAGCCGGGCATTTTTTAAGAAATATCGGCATAGGCAAAGATTTGGCAATACTCGACAGGCACATACTAAAAAACCTGAAAAATTTGGGTGCGATTAAAGAAATTCCGGAAACTCTTTCCCCTAAAGCCTATAAAGAAACCGAAAAACAAATGCAGGCCTTTTCGAAAAAAACAAAAATACCGATGTCTCACATGGATATGCTTCTATGGTGCAAAGAGTCCGGCGGTATTTTCAAATGATTTTTCCAACCCTTAAAGCCGGTATCCGTGCCGGCCTTTAAAAAACTTAAGAAATAAAAAATTTTTCCAGTAAAAACGGATTCCCGGCTACGAAGCTCGGAAGTTCGGCAACGCTGTTGCCAAACTGCCAAACTTCTAAACTTCCAATCTTCGCCGCGAAGCGGCTTTGCCGTTCCTACATCAATCCGGGTATTTTCATTCCGCCGGTGATTTTTTTTGCTTCTTCGGCCATAACGTCCTGGGCTTTTTTACCCGCCGTTTCAAAAGCTTTCAAAACAAGCTCTTCTATTTTTTCTTTCTTCTCTTTAAGCAAATCTTCCGGCATTTCGAAACTTAAAAATTCGTTTTTCGCGTTCACTTTTATTTTAATGCCTTTATACTCGACGTCCAAAACCTGAGCTTTGAGCTTTTTGTCCATATCGCTCAATTTACTTCTCATCGCCATAGCTTCTTTCGCCATCTTAAACAGTTCCATTTCGGTTTTCCCCTTTTTGATTTTTTTTATCCTTAATATTTTTCATATCCTTTAATATCAAAGCTCTTACGGGCACGAAAAGCGCCAGCCACAAGCCGACCAAAATCCACCCGGCGGTCGTAAAGCCCTTAAACAGCAAAATGGCGCCCGCTATTCCGCTGCCGGTGGAAAGTATGTAAGCCAGAGTTATAAAAAAAACGAATTTCTGCCTGCTTTGTTTCATTATTTGCCCCTCGTTTTAACGTATTTGACTATGTGATAAACCGCAATATTTACCGCAAGCAAAGCCAGAGCCGCATACATCGCATATGTTTTGTCTCCGTGAACACGCCCTATATAACCCAAACCGAATATTTCGGCAAAAGACGCGGCGTACAAAAAAAGCTTCAGTTTCTTCAAAAAATCCATTATTTGATAGTCCTCATCAAAGACGCGCGGCGCAGATAAGAGCCTTTTTTAGACGCTTCGCCTATATCCATAGACGTTACTGCAACTTTATTGATTATATAAACTTCCGAAACGTCGTCGTAATCTTCGGTATATCCGCGTACCGAATGTATTATGTAAGGCTTATTGTTATCGCTGCCTATATAAAGCATTATGTGCCCCGGAAAATACAATATGCTTATCCCGGGAGTACCCTGTTTCATAATCCTTTCGGCCTTTGCCGTGTCGGAGTCCTGAACAACGTCAAAATTCGCGGATGCCTTCCCGGTGCGGCTTTGCCCGGTCGAATTGCGCGGAAGAATTATTCCGAAACACGCGAAAACCTGCTTTAAAAAAGAAGAACAGTCGGCGTCGCCGTTCATTCCGCCCCAGCCGTAAGGCTGATTAAGATTTTTAAACGCCTGGTTTAAAACGTTGCGGCCGGTATATTTAAGAAACCCCGATGAAATGCCGGACTTGTCCGCAAAGGCTTTTTTGTATTCAAGCCAGCCGCTTTTATTGGCCGAGGGCATTCTTATTTCAACGCGGCTGCCGTCAATTTTGTAAAATTGCAGGTTCGTGCCCATTTTTACGGACTCCAAAAATTTTTTCATATCTTTGTCCGCGTATATGTCGGCCGAAGCGGAAATACAGACGCCCGTATTTTTCCATTGTTTATGCTTTTTTATGTCGTACTGCCTGCAAAAAGCGAAAGAGTCGCGCCTTATCCATCCTTCGGCGATTTCGGATATGACGTAAAACCATTGATTATCTTTTGTGGCACATAAAACCGCCATGGGAGTGCCCAAATCGAGCAAAGTAAGCTGCATTCTGTCCAAATCCAAAGTATCCATGGAAGAATATAAAGGCTGGTCGGAAGGCAAACCTTTAAGTTCGGCGTATTTTACGGTCATCGCAAACTTTACGTTTATCGTTTTTTCAAAAACCGAAAAATCTATATTGTCCGTAATCTGCGACAAGTGTTCTTTGCCCACGCGTTCTTCGGCGACTCCGTCGTAATACCTTGCGTAAAGGTCTATGTCTTTTTTGATTTTAGCCGCCTCGGCGCGCGCCGGATATTTCGCGGGAAAATAACGTATGTCTTTTATAAAAATACTTTCTTTGACCGTTCTCGCGTTTAACGCGTTTATGCCTTTTCTGCCCAGGATTTCGGCGTCCGGATTTTTTATTTTTGATATCCAGTATCCCGCGCTTCTCATTTCTCTGGTAATTCCGTCAAAATGCGTAGCGGCGGGATAAATCGAAATTTTCGCTTTCTCTACCGGAAGAGGAACGATCTCCGAGGGCTTCTTTGCGGAACACGAAGCCAGCGCAATCAATAAAAAAAACGACGCCGTCAAAATAAAAACATTTTTACGCATTTTAAACTTTCCTCAAAGTTCCGGACGTTATTTTGATTATTCCGTTACCCGTATCAAGCATAAGTTTCCCGTCTTTGTCAGCGCCCTTGTTTATGCCTTTTATAATTTCAAATCCCGTATCGACGGTTACGGGGCTTCCCGTAAAAGCCGCTTTTGAATTATATTCTCCCGCGTAATTTGTAAAACCGTTTTTCTGAAAATCGCCGTATAACGCGTCAAATTCCTCAATAAAATGAGCCAAAAGAGCGGCTCTGTCAATATTTTCGTTCAATATTTCCTTTATGCTTACGGAAGAGGCTCTCAATTCTTTCGGCAAAACGTTATTGGCGTTTATTCCTATTCCGGCCGCCGCCCAGTTTACCATATCCTGTTCGGCGGACATCTCTATTATTATTCCGGATATTTTTTTTCCGCCGGCCAAAATGTCGTTAGGCCATTTTACCGAAGATTTTATTTTATATTTTTTTTCCAAAACCCTGTTTAACGCCACTGCCGCAACAAGCGCGAGTTTCGGAGCTTCGTCGGGGCGTATGCGCGGTTTTAAAAGAAGAGAAAACCACAAGCCGCCCTTGGCCGAACTCCAGCGCCGTTTCATTCTGCCGTATCCGCCGCTTTGCTCATCCGCGATAACTACAACGCCTTCGCCGGCGTTTTCCGCCGCCATTTGCTTTATTTTTGTCTGCGTTGAGTCTATTTTTTTGAAGTGCAGCACGCGTTTGCAGATTTTAACCGGCCTGCTTATTTTGGAGAGTATTTCAAATTCGTTTACTATTCCGCCGGTCTTTACAAGCTTATAACCCTTCGGGGACGCGTCGATTTTGTATCCGTTTTTTTTGAGGGCGTTTACGCGTTTGTGAACCGCAGCTCTGGAAATTTCGAGAGCGCTGCCGAGGGTTTTTCCGGAAACGTATTCTTTTTCGGAAAGAAGTTTCAGAATGTTCATTTTATGGTAATTTCTAAAGTTATGTCCAGCGCCGGCGCCGAGTGGGTTATCATTCCGACCGATATTCTTTCGACTCCGAGCTTGGCGAACTTTCCGGCGGTTTTCCCGTTTATTCCGCCTGAAATTTCAATTTCGGGCTTATATCCGGCAGTCGAATTTTTTCTTATCAGGGAAACCATCTTTTTCGTATCCGCGTAATTTATGTTGTCAAGCATTATTATGTCGGCTTTTGCCCGCAGCGCGTGGCGCACCTGCCCTGAATTTTCGCATTCAACTTCTACGAGAACGTTTTTATGTTTTTTTCTGAAATCTTTTATTTTAAGATCCAAATCTTTCGTGAGGCTTAAATGATTGTCTTTCACCAAAACCATTTCCGACAGATTCATTCTGTGGTTAGCGCCTCCGCCGCACCGCACGGCGTACTTCGCCAGTTCCCTGTATCCGGGAACGGTTTTTCTGGTATCGTAAATTTTGGTTTTTCCGCCTTTAACGGCAGACACGAATTCGGCGGTAAGAGTCGCTATCCCGGACAAATGCTGCAGAAAGTTCAAAGCGGTTCTTTCGCCGGAAAGAATGGCATGCGCCGGCCCTTCGATTTCCAAAATATGATCGCCTTTTTTTATTTTGCAGCAGTCTTTCGCTTTTTTCGTCACCCTGCACTTTTTGTCTATCGCCTTAAACACCGCGGCAAAAATGTCAATGCCGCACAAAACGCCGGGTTTATTGGCGATCAGCACGGCCTTTGCCTTTTTATCGCCGGGTATAAATTCTTTGGTGGTAATATCTTTAAAAGCGCCGTCTTCTTTCAAAGCAAGCTTTATCAGTTCGTTAAGATTCATGTTCTTGATTTTATAAAATATCCGAATATTTTACAACGTAAATTACCTTGCCGATTTTTCAAACATTTCCTGCGCAAGGGCTTTAAGCGCCTTAAAATCCGTTTTGCCTGTGCCGAGTACGGGAAACTCATCGACTTTATAAAAATTTTCCCTTTTCGGAACCCAGAGTTTCGGCAGCCCTTTTCTGTACAAGCCTTCCAAAATATCGTCGACATTGCGTTCGCCTTTATACAGCACCGTAAGGCGCTCGCCTTTTTTATCGTCCGGGACGGCGACTACGAAACAAAAACGCTCTTCCTCGCGTACAACCGCCTGTATCTCTTCCTCTATTCTCACAAGCGGCACCATTTCGCCGGCTATTTTCGAAAATCTGTTTATTCTGTCCGTTATCGCTATAAATCCGTCCTCGTCTATAATCGAAATGTCCCCGGTAACGTACCACCCGTCCTTTATGACGGATGCGGTTTTCTCCGGCTGGTTTAAATAACCTTTCATAACGTTTGGGCCTTTAACCAAAAGCATCCCCTCTTTGCCGAAAGGCAAAAGCTCGAAAGTTTCGGGATTTACGACTTTAGCCGCAACTCCGGGAATAGGATGCCCCACGGTGCCGAACTTATTGCCGAACTGCCGTTTTTTGGTTCTGGGATCTATATAACACTGCGTTCCCAACGAAACGACCGGAGAAAGCTCGGTAGCTCCGTAGCCTTCGAAAACGGTTTTCTGGAATTTTTCGTAAAAAGCTTTTGAGACAGAGCTTCTCAATTTTTCCGCTCCGGCGATAATAATGCGCAGCGGCGCAAACTGCTCTGCGGAGCATTTGTTTACGTAAAAATTCAAAAAAGTGGGCGTTCCGAAAATTACGGTGCATTTGCGTTTTTGCACAAGCTCCCCTATTTTCTGCGCTTCTCTGGGGCTTGAGTGGAAAGCGACGCCTATGCCGTAATAGACCGCCATCCAGAATGTCGCCGTGTATCCGAAAGAATGAAACAGCGGCAAAACGGCGGCGATTACGTCTTTTTCGTTCAACCCGAGTATTTTAAACGTTGACTCTACGTTGGAAGCTATGTTCAAGTGCGTAAGCATGATGCCTTTGGGCTCGCCCGTAGAACCGCTTGAAAACATTACCGTAGCGACGCCGTTCACGTCCGACGCATCTTCGCCGGCATACTTTTTCGCAAGAAGTCCGGCGGGCAGCAAAAGCCCGGCAAGCATTATGCGTATTTTTTTAAAGAACGAAATTCCGCTTTTCATGTCTTCGATATAAGAAAGAATTCCGGAGCCGTCAAAAGCGTGAAGATTGATTTTGTCCAGAAACGACCGTGACGTAACTACATGCTCCATGGCGCATTCTTCCATACAACGCTTAAGAGTGTCGACCGATGAAGTAAAATTAAGATTTACCGGAATTTTTCCCGCAAACAAAATCGCGATATTTGCGACCGCGGAAGCTATGGAAGTCGGCAGAATAATGCCTACCATTTCGCCCGGAGCGTTCTTTTTACCTACGGTTTCGGATAAAGCCGCGGACAAAGCGAACGTCTGCAAAAAATTGAGTTTGACATTCAAATCGGAAACGCACATCCGGAAAGGGCTTCTTTTCATTTCGTAAACGAATCCTACATGAAGTTTTCTGTGGCTTTTGCCCCTGTATTTAAAAGCCTCGGCGGAAAGTTCCTGAACCGCAAGGCGCACCTGAAAGGCTTTCGACGACGACGGCATCGGTTTTCCGATGCTTACGGTTATCGGATAGGGCACGACTTTGGGAAACCGCAGCGTCAGCTTTCCGTCGGCAAACGAAAAAGTCGAACCCCATATCCTGTCGATATGCATAGGTATTATCGGAGCGGTTAAACCTCTCATTATAAACTCGAAGCCGCGCCTGAAAGGCAGCATATTTCCCGTGTGAGTCAAATTTCCTTCGGAAAAAATACATACGAGTTCGCCGTTAACGATTGCCTTTCTCGCTTTTTGCAAAGCCCTTGCTATTGCTTTAGGGTTATCGTTTTCGTCTATCGGAATGCTGTTTGCGGGAGTAAGAAAAGGCTTCAGAAACGGATGTTCCCTGAACTCTTTGCTCACAAAAAACTTTACGGGGCGGTTTATCGCGGAAAACAGTATCGCGTTGTCAATGTAAGAAACCGAGTTTGACACCAGAAGCGCGCCGCCCGTCAAAGGTATATTTTCATGCCCTATTGTTTTTATTTTATATACCGTATGGTTAAATATCCATATAAAAACATGCAAGACCCGAACGGGAGTGTATATTATCATAAGCAAAAAAACCGAAAGAAAGATAAAAAACAGCAAAGAAAGCGTCCAGCCGAGTACCGCAGGTATAACTTTCAGCGAAGTAAGCGTTATGAGGATCACAAATCCCGCAAACGCCGACGCGACGGTTTTAGGAAAAATAAGCGTGACAATAAGCCTTTTAATCTTGTACATTCTACTGTTTACCCCTGGCAGTTTTATTAAAAAAATAATTTTGATATTATACATAATTTTCAAGCGAAAAATGCCGCAAATTTATCATAAAACTTCAAATTTGATATAATCGTCTTGCATATTCTGACGGAGGCCGCGAATGAAGATTATTGTTCTTATTGCGCCGTTTTTAATTTTTACCGCATGTGCCGCGAACGTTTCGCAAACCGCGAAAAAAGCATATGCCGACGGTTCCGTGATAGGCGTTGAAATCGCCGGCAAAAAATTCAATCTGGCGGCTGCCGCGACCGCGCATGCAAAAGCAAAAGGATTGTCCGGCAGGGACAAAATGCCCTCGGACGGAATGATATTTTTATTCGGCGAACCGCAGCCGCTGTCGTTTTGGATGAAAGACATGCGTTTTCCCATAGACATTATATGGATAAACGGCGGTAAAATAGTTTCAATAACCGAAAACGCCGTTCCGGAGCCCGGGGTTAAAGACGAAGACCTGAAAAGGTATTTTCCCGGCAGTTCGGCGGACACGGTAATAGAACTCAACGCCGGAGACTGCGGTAAATATAAAATTAAAGCCGGCGATACGTTCGCAATAAAATAACGGAGAGAAAAAATGATTCTTAAACTTAAAGAAGATTTGAAAAAGTACATGAAAGCGCAGGATTTGGAAAGCCTTAACGTGGTGAGAGGGATTTTAAACGAAATAAATATCCGCGAAATGAAAGACATAAAAATAAACGATGAAGAAATAGTAAAGGTTTTAAGAAGCGAAATAAAAAAAAGAAAAGAAGCCATAGAAAATTTTGAAAAAGCCGCAAGGCAGGATTTGATAGACAAAGAACAAAAAGAAATGAAAGTCATAGAGCAGTACTTGCCCGCGGAAATGCCGGAAGAACTGCTTTTGGCAAAAGTAAAAGAAATCGCGGACGCGTCGGCGGACAAAAGTTTCGGAGTCATTATGAAAGCGGCCGTCGCCGCGGTAAACGGACAGGCGGACGGAAAAAGAGTTTCGGCCGCGGTAAAGAAAATCCTCGGATAAAAACGATTGTAAATCCGAATTATGCCGTTACGCGCATTAGCAAGGTATGTCATCCGGCGAAAGCCGGTATCCAAGCCGGCAAAAAATGCCGCCTGAACGAAGCCGAATGGGCAAGTTGTAATTCAACTCTTTTCTCTTCCTGCGCGATAGCCGCAGGATCTATGAATAACTGCTTTTCTACATACCCTGCGACGGACGGTTGTCCCCGCAGGGTGACAAATACACCTTACCCTCTTGCTTTGCTTGCCGGCTTTGACGGCGGTTTGCTGCCGACGGAAAAACCCCGCAGGAATTTTAACGGATTCCTGCGGGGTTTTATTTGTTATTTGCACTTTATTGTTTGCCAATTGCCGTTATTTCTTCCCCTTCTCATACTGCAATGTTTTTGTGGTCATATCCGTAACGCCGGAAGGCCCGAAATACTGGATAGGCCCGGGAAACATATAGCTTTCCGTATCAGCCCATTTATCGCGGTTTTTGACGAATTCTTTAAAAGGCTTCCCTTTCAAATCAACCAGAGCTTTTTGTATTACCGGCTTTTCCTTGCCGTGCCTTTTTTCCATATTCATCATCATTGTCAAAGGTATTCCGCCGCAAACCCACTGTTTGGGAGGCTTCGTAAGATTTTTTACCGAAGACAAATAACCGGTTAAACCGTTAAGGACCAAAGCCGCGGCGTTATATCCCAAAGCATAGCAGTAATTCGCGTCAAAATTTGACGGGATCCCGCAGCGCCCTTCGTATCCGAAAAAATGCATTATCGCGGAAAATTTGCCTTTGTATTCGCCGGCTTTTTTAAGCTCGGAAAGTTTTTTCTGAACCATTTCAATCAAAAGTTTTTCCGTTTCGATCAAAGAAACCTGAACGTTTCCGTGAGGGTCTCTGTCAAGCATCAGCTGCGACGCGATTCCGGCAGGCAGCGATTTCATAAGAGCGGAAAGTTTCGCGGGAAGATTTTTAAAAACAAATTCTTTCTTCTCTTCTACGGAATTCATTATTGCTATAGCTTCGCAATTTTCGGCCAAAACGTCGTTAAGCGCGGAAATAAGCTCTTTCATTTCGGGAATAAACTCTATCAGCCCTTCCGGAACCAGAGCCACGCCGTAATTTTTCCCGTTTTCTGAGCGTTTCGATATTATTTTGACTATGCCGTCCACGACCTGCGCGAGCGTCATTTTTTTCGCCAAAACTTCTTCGCCTACCAAAACTATATTCGGCTGCGTTTTAAACCCGACCTCCAGCGTAATATGCGACGCGCTTCTTCCCATAAGGCGCACGAAATGCCAGTATTTGCGGGCTGAATTTACGTCTCTGCATATATTTCCGACAAGCTCCGAATAAATTTTTGTGGCAGTATCGAAACCGAAAGAAGTTTCTATATGGTCATTTTTCAAATCGCCGTCTATCGTTTTAGGCACCCCTACGACGCACATTTCGGTGTTCTCTTTTTTCGCGTATTCCGCTATAAGAGCCGCGTTCGTGTTCGAATCGTCTCCGCCGACTACGACCAAAGCGTCAAGCTTATTGTCGAGACAGTTATCTTTCGTCATACAAAACTGATCCGGCGTTTCTATTTTGGTCCTTCCGGACTGTATGAAATCGAATCCACCGGTATTTCTGTACTCGTCCAAAACCGGCCCGGATATTACCTTATATTTATTTTCAAGTATCCCCGACGGACCGCCCAGATAACCTATCAGAATGTTTTTGGAATTTGCTTTTTTTAAGCCGTCAAAAAGCCCGGCTATAACGTTATGCCCTCCCGGGGCCTGTCCTCCGGAAAGAACGACGCCGACTTTAAGCGTTTTCTTTTTTAAGGAAGCGTTGGAGCCTTTCACAAAACTCACTTCCGGCAAACCGTAAGTATTTTTAAATATTTCTTTTACTTTAGCCTGATCGGCTACGGATTTAGTGGATTTTCCGGCTTTTGCTTTTACCGACGCAACGCCGTTTTTTAAAATTTCCGGCAAAACCGGTTTGAATTTACGCCTTTCAATCTGCAACTCGGAAATATTTGTTTGGCTGGACATCTTTACATATCCTCCTTAATCATTGGACTAAACAGGCAGTATTATAACATAAATTTCCGGCTTTTAAAAACAACAGGGAGGGATAACAGCCTTCTTTTCGCCGATTTGACTATAAAACAATAATAATATATAATAACCGAATTATGAAGTAACAGATTCGGAGGAATTAAGTCAATGGCAAAACTTAAAACAGGCAGACATACGTCGGCTCTTAAAGAAGCGAGAAAGGCTGTAAAGAGAACGGAAAGAAACGCGGCTGTGAAAAGCAAGATCAGAACGGCCGTAAAGAAAGTGGAAGCGGCGGTAAAAAATAAAGATGCAAAGCTGGCGGCGGAACAGTTGAGCGCAGTTTTTTCACAGTGGGACAAAGCCGCGAAAAAGAACGTTGTCCACTATAAAGCCGCTGCAAACCAGAAGGCAAGGCTTTCCAAAAAAGTTGCCGGATTGTCGAAGTAAACGATATAGATTAACATATGTCCCGTTAAAAAAATAAAAACTGCCGGATATTTAAGTCCGGCAGTTTTTTTATGCGCTTATTTCAATTTTTTTCCGCCCTGCGCGCAATATGCCAGCCCATAGCGAAAATTCTACTTACATACAAACAATATGACTTTTTCCAAAGCGGATACGGCGTCCGAAGTTCCGGTTTTAATCGCCGTGTCGGCTTTCAATATGATTCTCATGCTTTCTTTTAAGTTTTTCATGCTGTGTTTTTTAAGGTTTGACAAAAAAGGGCCCGCAAAAAACGAATGTATCCTTAAAGACGAAGCGGCTTCCTGCGGCGTCATACCCTGCTCTTCGATTTTACTTTTCGCGTCAAGCATTCTCCTGACGGCCGAAACTGCGGCGGAAAGGATCATTACGGGTTCTTCGCCTTCCTCAAGAAGTTTTTCCAAAACGAACATCGCCTTTTTCAAATCTTTGGCTTCCACGTAAGACGACAAAGAATAGGCGTTGACTTCTTTGGTATGTCCGCTTATTTTTTCCAGGTCTTCTTCGGTTATGTCTTTTTTGCCTTTCCCCGAAAAAAGCGACAGCTTTTCTATTTCGTTCGAAATATTGAACAAATCCGTACCGTTTTCTTCAACTATCCTTGAAATCACGCTAAACGGCGCGGTTTTTCCTTTTTGGGCAAATTCGCTTCTTATAAATTCCTTGACTTCGTTTTCATATTGTTTGCGGCAGTCAACGGAAACGCACATTTTTGAAGATACCGCATCGTTGACAAGTTCTTTCCTTTTGGAAACGGTTTCTTTTTTATAGTTGGAAGGGTAAAGCATTATAAGGCAGGAAGTATCTACGGGATTGTCTATATAACCGCAAAGCCTTTCGGCGTCCGCGGCTTTGATTTTATGCAGGTCTTTTACGACTACCGTTCTTTTTTCGCTTAAAAAAGGCAGAGTCTGCAAGGCGTTCAGAATATCTTCGGACGAAGAATCGGCGGCGTAAAAAACTTCTTTATTTAAATCGCCGGCGTCAAGAAAAAATTCGGTTTTTTTAAGGCAGTAGTCTATGAGGTAATTCTCTTCTCCGGCAAACAAATAGACCGGAGAACTCTTTTTTGAAGATATATGTTTATTGAAATCCTGGATTTTAATCAATGGCATTTTTAGAGTTTAAAGTCACGGGCGCGAAATTACCGTTTCTAAACGGGCACTTTCTTTTCAGAGACGCTTGTCACGGAACCGAAGCCTTTTATTGTCCTCTTGACTATATCTCTTGAGACTTTTTCCCAGACTACCGCTCTGGCTTCTTCTTCGGTCATCCCTTCGCCCATAGATACGTCGGTATTTCTGTTTGTAATGTCTTTATATATCTGTATCCCTTCAATATTGGGTTCCGTCCAAAGCGTGACGTCGTTCTCCCTGTCTATAAAAGAAACGCTGACTATAATCCAAAGTTTATACTGCTCGGCAACCATATTCACGTCATAAGTCAAAGGCTGCAAAATATATTTTTTTATCGTAGCGGTAAGTATTCCGTTGGCTTCGGCTTCGGTGTTAACCAAAGAAAGCCTGCCGTCTCTTAAAATCTCATCCGTGACCGCGTTCATAAACTTGGCCTCAAGCCCGAACTGGTTCGTATTATTTATGAAGGGCCTTACGTAAACGTTTTTTATATGTTCCGGCAGAATCTGGGGAGCAGGGTCATAGATCGACGCGCAGGACGAAAAAACAAACGCCGCGCATAAAGACAGGCAACACATTAATTTATTCATTGTTCCTCCGGTATTACGGCATTAAAAAAGCGGCGGGTTTGATTTCCGCCGCTCATTCTTAATTTCAAATTTTCAGTTTGCCGCCGAAGGCTGAGAAGGCTGTTCTTTTGCCTCGGATTTGACGGATTTGGCAGAACTTTCTCTCCTTGAAGAGTCCTCGGAAATTCTCGCGGCTTTTCCGGACAGATCTCTTAAGTAATAAAGTTTGGCTCTGCGCACTTTTCCGCGCCTTGCGACTTCAACTTTGTCGATTCTGGGCGAATTCACGGGAAAAATTCTTTCAACCCCGACGCCGAAAGAAACTTTTCTTACGGTAAAAGTTTCCGAAAGCCCGCTGCCTTTCATTCTTATGACAACGCCTTCAAAAACCTGTATTCTTTCATTTCCGCCTTCAACGACTTTAAAATAAACTTTTACCTGATCGCCCGCTTTAAACGAAACGCCCAGGCTTTTTTTCTGCAATGAATTAACATGATCTAACAATGACATTTTGCTTAACTCCCCTATTTAAACTGAAGAGCTGAGAGTTGAGAGTGAATAGTTGAGATAAGACAAACCCCGTATCTCCGCTTTTCACCCTTCAATTTTCACTCTTGTTTTTATTAAGTCCGGACGGCGTTTTTTTGTTCTCTCGACAGACTGCAGTTTGCGCCATTCGTCTATTTCTTTATGATTGCCGGACAATAAAACGTCCGGAACTTTGAGCCCTTTAAAAACCGCGGGCCTCGTATAATGAGGATAATCCAAAAGCCCGTTAAAAAAAGAATCGTTTTTGACCGAATTTTCGTCTTTGACGACTCCCGGAATCATTCTTGCCACTGAATCAACCAAAACCATGGCCGGGATTTCCCCTCCGGTAAGGACATAATCGCCTACCGAAATCTCTTCGTCGACAAAATTCATTATCCTCTCATCGACACCTTCGTAATGTCCGCATAAAATGACAAGATGTTTGAATCTCGAAAGGTTTTTTACGATTTCGCAGTTTAAAGTTTTTCCCTGCGGAGACATAAATATGACCAAAGGCTTATTATGAGGATTTTTGTATTCTTTATTCCTTTTTTTTACGCCGGCGCTTTTCAGCGCTTCGTAAAGCGGCTCGGGTTTCATTACCATGCCGGCCCCGCCGCCGAAAGGCTTATCGTCAACTTTTTTATGTTTGTCTTTAGAGAAAGAACGTATGTCTATAAAATCAATTTCCAGAATTTTTTTTTCGCGCGCTTTTCCCAAGATGCTTTCGGTCAAAGGGCCGCGGAACATATCCGGAAATATCGTGAGAATATCAATCTTCATAAACCGAGTAGCCGTTGTATTCCGGCAGACCGTCCGCGGATTTTGCCGATGAATAAATATCCGCATAACCGGCCGGGAGAGTAACAAAGATCTTCTTTCTCAAAAAATTAACTTCTTTTACTATATTTTTTAAAGCCGGGATCAGAATCTCTTCGCTGTCGTATTTCACTACCCAGACATCATTGCTGCCCGTAAGTATAACGTCGGAAAGAACTCCCAAACGTTCGCCTGACTGGTCGAAAACTTCAAAACCCAAGATCTCGGATACTTTCCATTTTGTTTCTGCGGTTTGCTTACGCTTCATTTCGTTACTCTACTATTTCAACGGTAGCTCTCTTATCAAGTTTAGCGGAAGCAGAATTAACGATAATTCTTATCGCTTTTATTATCCGGCCTTCCTTGCCGATAATTTTGCCTCTGTCTCCGTCAGCTACTTTGAGTTCCAAAACAGTCGCTTTTTCGCCGGCTATCTCCTTAACTTCAACCTGATCCGGATTGTCAACCAACGATTTCGCAATGTAAAGCACCAAGTCTTTCATGAGTTTCCTCCATTATGAAGCGACTACTTTTACCGCGTTACTTACTCTCCGCGGGAACTTTTTTTATAAGTTCCGCAACGGTATCTGAAGCTTTAGCTCCCGTACCGAGCCAGTAATTGACTCTTTCCATATTAACGTTGAGTTTATTGTCTTTGGCGATAGGGTCGTACTGTCCCAAAATTTCAATAGGTTCTCCGTCTCTTTTGGCCCTCTGGTCAATAGCAACAACTCTGTAATAAGGTCTTTTTGGTTTGCCTTTTCTCTGCAAACGTAATTTAACTGCCATCTTCTTCCTCCGTTTAAGGCTAAACGCCCAATAAATACTGTGAGTTTGTCATTATATACGAATTGTTTTACTTTGTCAAACGCTCTTTTGCAATTCGCAATTGCCGGCCTGCATGCCTCCAAAATTGCCTTTTCAAGCGGTATTATATATAATTGTTACTCAAATTTGACGGCAAGAGGCTTCTATGAAGAACGGCTTCGGAAGAATTTTAATTATCATCGTATTAATCGCCATTGTTCTCGGAAGCCTTTTTATAAAGCGCGGCATAATATATTTTCCCAAAATATATTCTTTGCCTTTCAATCCTTTTCACTCCTTAATAAATAAGATAAAAGATTCCGGCGCCGCAAAAACGGATGCCGGCGGCATTTTCCGCGTTCAGTCTCCGGACATAACCGATTATTACGAAAACGAAAAAGGCGAATTGAAATCCGCCGATCCCGATCCCATATTATTTTCGGCCGATTCGTCTGCGGCAAATATAGAAAAAATCGGTTCCGCGCTTGAAAACATAACTATGTCTCCGAAGGCCGAAGGAATCTGGGAATGGAAAAACGAATATACGCTGGCTTTTACTCCTAAAAACGACTGGCCTGCCGGAGAAGAGTACAAAATAAAGCTTCCCAAAGACATTTTCAATCCCGAATTTCCGCTGACGCAGTATTCTTATAAAGTATCTACGCCGAAATTTAAGGCATATTTGTCCAATTTCAACCTTTTTCAGGATCCGAAAAACCCTAAACTCCGCCAAATTCAGGCTATCTTTTCATTTACGCATACCGTTGACGAAAAATCATTTGAAAAAAACCTGAAATTCGTTTTAAACAAAAAAGACATTAACTGTACGGTAACCTACGACGCGCTGAAAAGAAACGCTTACGCGGTATCCGAATACATACAAATACTTGAAAATGACCAGACCGCATCGATAGAGCTGTCTTCCGCAAAAGCCGCTTCTGGAGGCAAAGCCTCGGACAAAATCAAGCAGTCTTTAGACATTCCGTCTCAGGAAAAATTTTTCAAATTCTCTTCCGTAAGTTCCGTAATAGTAAAAAATGACGACGAAGACTACGAGCAGTTTTTGGCCGTCAATTTTACCGACGGAGTAAACGTAAAAGAACTGGACGGAAAAACGGAAGCTTATCTTTTGCCGCTCAAAAACCCTTCGGAAGAAAATGAAAATTTTTCCGAAACCCGCGATGACACCGAAGGCTATTATAACGACGGCGGAGAATATGCCGAACCCGTAAGATATTCGATGCCTTACAGTTACCGGTGGAGCATTTCCGAAATTACGCCCGAGATACTTGCAATGTCGCAAAAACTGGAACTTAAACTTGCCGAAAATCCGTCCGAAATAAGCGGAAGCTACCTTTACCGGTACGAAGCTCCGGATTTGGCAAAGAGATATCTGTACGTTTCCGTAAAAGAAGGGATAACTTCGCAGACCGATTTCACGATAAAAAAGCCTTATCGGGCGGTCATAAATTCCGCGTCATATCCAAAAGAAGTAAGCCTTATCCCGGACGGCGCCGTTTTGCCGTTAAGTTCCAATGTGCTCACGTTTAAGACGCGCGGAGTAAAGGGCGTAAAAGCGGACGTCTCCAGAGTAATGCCGTCGCAGATAAACCATCTTATATCCCAGACATACGGAAATTTCGCGCATCCGAATTTTAAAAATGACTATGATTTCGACGAAAGCAACATCTCCGTTAAATTTTCAAAAGTAATACCTTTGGCGGTTTCTGTAAGCAAAGCAAACTATTCAAGCCTTAATATGAACGAATTTTTATCGTCCCAAGGGTCTTCCGGACTGTTTTTTATAGATTTGCAGGCTTATGACCCCGCAATGAACCGCAATGACGGGCCGTCCGACAAACGTTTCATTTTAGCCACGGATATGGTCATGCTTGTAAAAAAAGACATAACAAACAAACACAGCGTTTTTGTGATGTCTATAAAAAACGGCACTCCCGTTGCCGGAGTAAAAGTCGAAATCCTCGGCAAAAACGGAATCCCGGTTTTGACCCAGCGCACCAATGCCGAAGGATGCGCGGTATTTTCAAAAGTGGAAGGGTTTCAAAATGAGAACAGCCCCGTTGCGTACGTCGCGTCAAACGGAAACGACATATCGTTTATGCCTTTTGACAGAAACGACAGGGAAGTAAATTATTCCAAATTCGACGTATCCGGAGAATATTCTTCGGCAATATCGAAAGGTCTTAAAGCCTTTATATTTTCCGACAGGGGAATTTACCGGCCCGGAGACGATATAAATTTTGCAATGATAGTAAAAGACGAGTCTTGGAGCGACATTTCCGGAATAGCGGTAAAAACGGTTTTAAGCGATCCCTACGGCAAAACGGTATTTGAAAAAACCGTAAGTTTAAACTCTTCCGGACTTACGGCGGTTGACGGCATCAAAACTTACAATGTCTCTCCTACCGGAACTTACACGCTTGCCGCATACCTTGTAAAAGACGGCAAAAACGACTCTTTCATAGGAAGCGCGGCGGTAAGGATAGAAGAGTTCAGAACCGATTCAATAAAAGTTTCCGCAAAAATAACGGGAACTTCCGGGACCGGCTGGACAATACCCGAAGACCTTAAAGCATTGGTGACGGCAAACAACTTTTTCGGCACTCCCGCGCAAAACAGAACGGTAAAAGCGTCGTATTCTCCGGCTCCGGCGGAATTCAAATTTTCAAAATTTCCGGGTTTTAAATTTCCCGACCCGTACAAACTGTCCGGCAGAAACGCCGTGCAGAATTTGACCGAATACCTTGAAAACGCCGAAACCGGCGAAAACGGCGAGGCGGAATTCAATTTAAACCTGTCAAAATATTCCGGCGGAACGTACAACCTGTCGTTTGAAGCGGAAGTGTCCGAAGCAGACAGCGGCAAAAGCGTTTACGCTTACGACAGCGTGAAAATATCGCCTTACAAATATCTTGCGGGATACAAAACGGATTCGAAACTCGAATACTTAAACAAAGGAAGTTCCGTTTCCGTAAATATTATCGCCGTTGACAACGATTTAAAACGGACCGGCGTAAAAAACCTTAAAGCCAAAATTTTGCGAAAGCAGTACATATCGTCTCTGGTAAAACAAAACAACGGAGTTTACAAGTATCAAAGTTCGGTAAAAGAAACTCCCGTAAGCGAGGAGGCTTTCGAGATTCCGGAAAAAGGCGCAAAGTTTGTTTTAAACACTCTGGAAACCGGAAACTACTCCGTTGAAATTGCCGATGAAAACGGGACTAAAATTCTCGGATTCTCGTATTTCGTCGCAGGGACGTCAAACAGCGGCCTTAAAATAGAAAAAGACGCAAGCCTTGCGGTAGTTCTGCAAAACGACGACGTTGAGCCCGGTTCGCAGCTCGTTTTAAATATTACCGCCCCTTATACGGGTTCGGGGCTTATAACCATAGAAAAAGACAAAGTTTACGCTTATAAATGGTTTAAAACGAATACGGCAAGCGCGGTAGAAAAAATAACGGTCCCGGCAAATCTTGAAGGCAATGCCTATGTAAACGTTTCTTTTATCCGTTCGGCAGACTCCAAAGAAATATTTTCAGTCCCCCATGCTTATGCCGCGGTCCCTTTTAGAATAAGCCTTGCCGAAAGAAAAATCGCAATAAATTTAAAAACTCCGCAAACCGTAAGGCCCGGAGACGAAATCGAGATTTCATATAAAACTTCCGCCGCGGCAAAAATTGTGGTTTTTGCCGCGGATCAAGGCATTTTGCAGGCAGCCGGATACCGCACTCCTTCGCCGCTGGATTTCTTTTTCAAAAAAGCCGCTTTGGAAGTAGCTACTTTTCAAACCGCGGATTTGATTTTGCCTGACTATAAAATAATAAAAGAGGTTTCCGGCACAGGCGGAGGAGACGGTTTTGAAATGATCGAGAAAAATCTTAACCCGTTTGCAAGAAAACAAGCCGCGCCGGCGGTATTCTGGTCTTCGGTTCTCGATTCTTCGCCGGCATATAAAACGGTCAAATATAAAGTCCCGGACTATTTTAACGGACTGCTTAAAGTTATGGCGGTCGCGGCAAGCCCCGATAAAGCCGGTTCTGCCGATAAAGAAATCGTCGTAAAGTCGCCGGTAATAATTTCCCCCATGGCTCCGCTTGCGGCCATTCCCGGAGATTCTTTCGAAGTAAGCGCGGCCGTTTCAAACAATATCGAAGGCTCAAAATCCGCGGCTGTCGAAGTATGGCTTGAAACAGACGGCAAATTTAAAATAATTTCGGGAAACAAACAGACTTTGGAAATAAAGGAAGGCGGCGAAAAAACCGTAAAATTCGGTTTGGAAACGCTCGATAAATTAGGTTCGGGAGATTTAATTTTCAAAGCCAAATATAAAAATGACGAATACAAATCGGCTGCCGGCGTAAGCGTTAGGCCGTCAAACGTCTATCAAACCGTAATAAAATCGGGCGTTTCAAACAAATCCAAAATGAAAATAAACGATTTCGCAAGAGATATGTACGATGAATATTCCGTCAGGGAAATAGCCGCTTCCCGCAGCCCTCAGATTATTTTTCTTTCCCTGAAAAAATATTTTTCAGCTTACCCTTACGGCTGCACCGAACAAATAGTAAGTTCGGTTTTTCCGTTCATTTACGGCCCGGTTTCCGGCAGAAAAGGTTTTATAACGGCGCAGGAACAGCAGAAAATGTTTGATAACGCCTTGTCAAAAATCCGCGTGAGGCAGCAGAATTCCGGCGGATTTGCTTTATGGGCGGATTCTTCGCCGGCGCATCCCTACACCACGGTTTATACGCTGCATTTTCTTACCGACGCAAAGGAGTCGGGCTATCCCGTACCCGCGGACATTCTTTCAAGAGGCAAAAACTGGCTTGAAAACTTCGCTTCCGAACTTCCCGAAAGTTTTGAAGACGCAAGGCTTAAGGCTTACGCCAATTACGTTCTCACAAGAAACGATTTCGTTACCACAAACAACCTGCTGAGAATAGAAGAATATTTAAACGAAAACCATAAGAAATGGAAAGAAGACATTACGTCCGCGTATATGGCTTCGTGCCATATGCTTTTGAAAGATTCAAAAAAAGCGGACAGCCTTATAAAAACTTTTAAGCCGGACGCGAAAGACAAATTCATTTTCTATTCGGATTACGATTCCGGTTCGCAGCGCAACGCGGTTTATCTGTATCTTTGCAGCAGGCATTTTCCGCAAAACCTCAATCCTGACGCTTCGGCTATAGCCGCCGGGCTTGTCAATACGGTTTTAAGCGGGAAATACAATACCGTTTCATCGTCGCATATTTTGCTTGCTCTGCTTTCTTACGGAAAAGATCCCGAAAATAAAGATTCCGCCATAAGCATAAGCGTAAAAAATTCCGCCGGGAAGGAAACGGGTTTAACGTTGACCGCCGACCCTTTTCCGTATTCGAAATTTGAGCCGGACGCAAAGGAATTTATCGTAAATTCCGCGGGTGCCGGTAAAATTTATTACAGCATAATACAGCAGGGTTTTGACAAAACCGCGAAATCTTACGCAAACGGACTGGAAATCGCCGCGGATTATATTGACTCAAACGGCGCTTCCGTAAAAACGGCAAAACTCGGCGACATTTTAACCGTGCGTTTAAGAATAAGGGCAAAATCCGCAGACTCCGTAAGTTTGGCTGCGGTAGATATGCTGCCCGCATGCTTTGAAATAATAAGCGGTTCGCAAAGCGGCTCTTTCGACAGTTTCGAAGCCCGCGAAGACAGGATGATTTTTTACGCGCAAGCGGGCAAAAACGTAACGGAACTTGCCTATAAAGTAAAAACCGTGACAAAGGGAAAATTTACCGTCCCCGGAACATACGCTTGCGGAATGTACGACCCCGAAGTTTCGGCTTTGACAAAACAGGAAAAATTCGAAGTTACGCCGGAATAAAAATAATTGAAAAACGGAATCCGTTTTTAATATTAATATCCGCAATGACTACGCTTCCTTTATAACAATGCCAAAGAATCTAAAAAAAATATCATTGTTCGTATTATTGATTATATTCTCTTCCCTGCCGGCAATCCGCTTTTGGCCGAAAGAAAATATTTTAAACGGCTATTCTTTTTCCCGGGCAGTCTTTGACAGAAACGGCAAACTTCTCCGCCTTACTCCGGCAAAAGACGAACAATTCAGGCTTTTTGTTCCCCTGTCAAAAATGCCGGAATCTTTAAAAACGGGAACCCTTCTTTACGAAGACAAATATTTTTATTTCCATCCGGGTTTCAATCCCGCGGCTTTGATAAAAGGTTTTTGGACAAGCATAGTAAAAAAAAGCCGTCCCGTCGGCGCTTCCACAATAACCATGCAGCTTGCAAGAATGATTTACCGCATAGACAGTTCTTCGGTACCGGGCAAAATACAACAAATGCTCGCCGCAATATGGATTGAAATGAGGTACGGTAAAAACGATATTCTCGAAGCGTACCTGAACATAGCGCCTTACGGCTACAACATAGAAGGCGCCGGCGCGGCGTCGATAATATATTTTTCAAAAAAAGCGGAAACTTTAAGCATACTCGAGTCGTTATCTTTATGCGTAATTCCCCAAAACCCGAATTTCAGAAAATTGTCGGACGAAGAGAGAAAAGGAAAAACGGAAAAAGCAAGGAAAATGCTTTTTCAAAAATGGATAAAAAGACATCCCGAAGACGCGGATAAAAGCGGTTATTTCGATATGCCTTTGCAGACAAAAAAGCCTTCGGACCTGCCTTTCGAAGCGCCTCATTTCGTAAATAAAATAATCTCGGAAAATGAAGATTCCGTGATAAATACGGCTTTAGATTTGCAGCTTCAAAAAACCATAGAGCAGAGAATAAAATATTATGTTTCAAGAAACGAAAGCAAAGGGATAAACAATGCCTGCGCGGTGCTTGTAAATTACAAAACGATGGAAACAGAAGCCTATATCGGCTCGGCCGGTTTTTTTGACGATTCCATAGAAGGGCAGGTGAACGGCTGCGCGGCGTACCGTTCTCCCGGCTCAACGTTAAAACCGCTGATTTACGCTATAGCGCTCGACAAAGGCCTGATCCATCCGATGACGCTTTTGAAAGATACGCCGAAACATTACGGAATATACGCTCCGGAAAATTCTGACAATGACTTTATGGGCCCGGTATTTGCGGCGCACGCGCTGACGCAGAGCAGAAATATCCCCGCCATAGATTTGCTTGTAAAATCCGGTGCGGACAATTTCTTAAATATACTCAAAAAAGCCGGAGTAAAAAACATTAAAGACGCCGATTATTACGGTTCGTCGCTTGCCATAGGCGGTTTTGAGATTTCCATGGAGAAAATAGCCGAAATCTACGCCATGTTTGCCAACCGCGGGATTTTAAAGGATTTGAAATTCGTAAAATTTCCGCGCGGCAAAGAAACTTACGTTTTATCCCCCGAAGCCGCCTTTCTGGCTTTGGAAATGTTAAAAGACAATAAAAGCCCGCAGGGAGAAATAAAAGCGGCGGCGGGTTTTAAAGAATTCGAAATATACTGGAAAACCGGGACTTCTTACGCGTTCAGAGACGCCTGGAGCGCAGGAGTTTTCGGAGATTACGTTTTGATTGTCTGGTCGGGAAAATTCAATAACGAAGGCCGGCGGTCGTTTACGGCAAGGACTTCCGCCGCGCCTCTTTTTTTCGAAATAATAAAATCCGTAAAAGGCGAAAAAAAACATATTGCGAAAGAGCAGGACTCAAGCGGATTGAATATAACGGAAATAGACGTGTGTTCGGTATCCGGAGATTTGCCGTCGCAATACTGTAAAAATACGATAAAAACCCGTTTTATTCCCGGAAAATCGCCGATAAACGTATGCGATGTGCACAGGCCGGTCTACATAGATAAAAAAACGGGCTTAAGAATGCCTTACAACATTCCCGAAAAAACAAATACCGCGGTTTATGAATTTTGGAATTCGGAAATTTTGGAAATTTTTAAAATGGCCGGAGTGGCTCACAGAGTTCCCCCGAGATATATGCCTGACGTAGAAATAGGCCGCACTGCGGCTTACGGTAACCCTCCCGTGATTATTTTGCCGACTCAAAATATAATCTATACTTTGCGCGCCCAAAGTTTTGAAGACGAACAAATACCGTTTAAAGCCGATTCCGACAGTGACGCAAAAACGATATTTTGGTTTTTGGACAACAAATATATAGGAAAAAGCCGTCCCGGAACGGTTCTGACGTCAAAAACCGAATCGGGAGATTATACCGTAAAAGCGGTCGACGATTTGGGCAGAGCCTCGCAGGCGAAACTTAAGGTTGAAATAATAGGAAAATGACGATTTTGCCGGCTTGGATACCGGCCGGGGTTGACCCGGAATCCGTTTTCACTAAAAAGGACATATAAAACAATGGAACAATTTTTACGCACAAAACTGCTTTTCGGAGAAGAAAAACTGAAAAAACTGCAAAAATCAAAAGTCGCGGTTATAGGGCTCGGCGCAGTCGGAAGTTTTGCGGCTGAAGCTCTGGCAAGAAGCGGAGTAGGCAGATTTTTGCTTATAGACAGCGATACCGTGCAGGCAACAAATTTAAACAGGCAGCTGTTCGCGCTGCATTCGACTCTCGGAAAATTGAAAACCGAAGCGGCAAAAGAAAGATTGTCCGACATAAACCCGGGCTGTAAAATTGAAACCATGCATATATTTGCGGATTCGGACAATCTTGAAAAGATTTTCGAGTCGAAACCGGATATTGCCGTTGACGCCATAGATTCTTTCGGTTCAAAAGCCGCTTTGCTTGAGTATTGCGTTAAGAATTCCATTCCCGTAGTATCGTCAATGGGAGCCGCGTTAAAAACCGATCCGTCAAAAATACAAACAGCCGATTTATTTGAAACGCATTATTGCAGACTTGCCGAAAGACTGAGAGGAGAGCTTAAAAAGCGCGGCATCGATAGAGGAATACCGTGCGTGTTTTCGATGCAGCCGCCGCAGGCAAAACCTGTTTACCCGGAAAATCTGCCCGAAGGAACCGAGAAGTTTGAAAGAAATTCAACGAAGATTTTAGGAAGTTATAATGTAATTACGGGTATTTTCGGATTGCTTCTTGCGGATTTGGCCATAAAAAAACTGACCCTTTAATGCCGCCCTGCGCGATAGCCGGCATACAAGCCGGCAAAAGTCAGTAAACGATTCCAAAATACTTTTTAGCTTTTGCGGCGTCTTTGGATATTTGCTTTTTTAATTCTCCGGCGTTTTTAAACTTTTTCTCGGCTCTTATTTTCTTAATCAAAGTCACTTTAGTTTCAGATTTTTTCCACGGGCCTTTAAAATCCAAAATATGCGTTTCGGGTATCACGGCGGAGCTTTTTCCGAAAGTCGGGCGGTAGCCGATGCTTGTCAGCGCAGGATAGATTTTTCCGTTTTGCGATATTAAACTTACGAATATCCCTTTGGGGATGAGTTTTGACGCGTTTACTTTCAAATTGACCGTCGGAAACCCGAGCTTTGTTCCGATTCCCCTGTCTTTAAACGGCATTCCGTAAAAAGAATAATTTCTGCCCAAAAGTTTATTTGCACTTTCTATGCCGCCTTTTTCGATTAACGAACGTATATGCGAAGAAGACACCTGCTTTGAAGAAATTTTCAGCGGTTTCAAAACGTCTATTTCAACGCCGGCGGATTTTGCTTTATTTTTAAGCCAGTCCGTATTTCCTTTCCTGTTTTTTCCGAAAGCAAAATCCGCGCCGCAGACTATGCGCTTGGCGTTTAAAATTTTAACCAGAAATCCGTCAAAAAATTCTTCCGGTTCAACCGACAATATGTCGGAAGGAACGGGTATGACTATAATTTCGTCCGCTCCGCAAAGAGAAAGCTCGTCTATTTTCTCATCGTACAAAGACAGCAGGCCGCTCACGCTGCGCACCGGTTTTTCCAGAACTATCACGACGCTTTTCAAGCCGTCTTTTTTAGCATAAGACAAAGTCTTGCCTATCAAGAGCCGGTGCCCTTTATGCACGCCGTCAAAAGTGCCTATGGTAATTGCGGACTTTTTGTTCATAGTTATTCTGCCTGTCACACTGAGCGAAGGAACTCTGTTCCTAAGCCGAAGTGTCTGCCTTTATTAAAATAACCTTTTATAAAATAGTTCCATATAAATCATTCCAATCTTTATTTTCTGATTCTATCAACGAAATTTTCTCGTCCCTTCTCCAACCTTTAAGCTGTTTTTCTCTTTCAACCGCTTCTTTTACATTATCGAATACTTCAACATATGCCAATCTTTTAATTTTATATTTTCGGGTAAAACCGGCAATAAGTCCTTCTCTATGTTCATATGATCTTCTTGCCATATCATTTGTATTGCCCGCATACATAATACCGTCTTTTTTACTTGACATTATGTAAACGTAATAATTTTTCATAATCTTATGCTAAAATGCCGATGTTTCGGCTGCGCCGCTTCGCTCAACATGACGGCAAAACCTACAACAAGTCTTCCTTTTTTATCAGCTTCGATTTGACAATTTCCATATCCCGAAGATCGTCAAATTTTAAAGCGTCTTTCACGTCAAAATTTCCTATTTTTTCCCTGCGAAGCGAATTTACCGCCGCACCGCAGCCGAGATAATCGCCTATGTCTTTAGCCAGAGTCCTTATGTACGTTCCGCTCGAACACTCTATTCTTAAATCTATAATGCCGTTTTCGTAAGATAAAAGTTCCGCATTCTTTATAACCGCTTTGCGCGGAGTTCTTTCCACTTCGATCCCTTTTCTGGCGAGTTCGTAAAGTTTTTTGCCTTTATGCTTGAGCGCCGAAAACATAGGAGGGATCTGCAGTATTTCGCCTTCGAAATTCTTAATTGCTTTTTTCACGTCTTCAACGCCTATATGCGAAAAATCCTTTTTTTGAATTATTTTGCCGTCCAAATCTCCGCTGTCGGTTTCGGTTCCCAAAAGAAAAGAAGATCTGTAAACTTTGTCTTTTTTCATAAACCTGTCCTGGAGTTTGGTGGAAGAACCGGCCAAAACAAGCAAAAGACCGGTGGCAAGCGGGTCAAGAGTCCCGCAATGTCCGGTCTTTTTCACGTTTAAACATTTCTTTACCGCGTGCGCCGCCTTGAAAGACGTGATTCCCGCGGGCTTATCCAAAAGCAGCATTCCCGAAAAATCGTTATATACGCGTTCAGGCATTCATCTGCCCGCTGAAAGCTTTTTTTATTTTTTCCAAAGAAACCCGAAAGTTCGAATCAATAGTGCATCCCGCGGCGTTTTTATGCCCGCCGCCGCCGTATTTGCGCGCGATTTTCAAAACGTCGAAACCTTTGACCGAACGGAAACTTATTTTCGTGGTATTTTTGTCTATCACTTTAAAAAGACAGCCTGCTTTAACGCCCGCAACGGTCATGGTAAAATTTATTACCGATTCGGTTTCGTCGCCGTTTGCGCCGCTTTTTCTAAACATATCCGGCGTCAGCACCATATAAGCCATTTTGCCGCCGCAGGCAGTATGCATAGAAGACAGAGCCATTCCCAAAAGCCTGACGCTGGCCAGAGAGTTGTTCTCATAAACTTGATTGCGCACATACGAAGGAGACACGCCTGAGCCGATTAGTTTTGCCGCCGTAACGTGAGAATCCGCCGTCGTATTCAGCTGCTGAAAACGCCCCGTATCGGTCAAAATTCCGGTATAAAGGCATTCCGCTTCGTCTTTTGTAAGTTTTATTTTCATGTATTCGGCAATATTGAAAATCAATTCGGCGGTAGATGAAGAATCCGGGACTATGTAATTTACCGCTCCGAAATTTGTAAACAGCGCGTGATGGTCTATATTGATTATTTTTTTCGCCTGATCGGGAGTTATTATATCGCCCATACGCGAAAAATTTACGGACTCGAGTATTACGGCGCAATCGAATACCGCGTTTTTTTTCGCGGATTTTTTTATCTTATTTGCGCCTTTGAGAAATTTCAAATATACAGGAACATCGTCCGAACTGTAAACTTCGGCTTTTTTGCCGATTCTTGTCAAAACGGACTTCAGCGCCAAAGCGGAACCTATGCTGTCGCCGTCCGGCTTTACGTGACCGGCTATAAAAAAAGTTTTCGATTGTTTGATGATCTTCGATATTTCGGATATTTTTTTCAAGTCGTTTTTCTGCATTGAATTTTTCATAGTTGTAAAGTCCGTAATGAAGGACTTTGCCCCCGCTCAATGACGGCTATTTGCCGTCTTCTTCTTCTATTTTTTTTAAAATATCAAAAACTTTTGACGCCGTTTCGTTAGAGTCGTCATAAGTAAAAGTTATTGTCGGAGTACGCCTCAAATTCAGCTTAAGCGCGAGCTGATGCCTTACTTCTTTTGTATTTTTTTCAAGTATTTCCGCGGTTTTCTTTTTGTCTTCTTCATTTCCGAAAACCGAATAAAAAATTCTGCATGTCTGCAAATCGTCGGTAAGCTTCACGCCCATAACGGTTACGATGGCTACGTTAAGCTCGCGTATGTCTCTTATGATTTCCGAAACCGTTTGCTGTATGAGTTCTCCGACTCTTGTTGAACGCTTATATGATAAAGGCATTTTAAAACTCCGGTTAACAAAGTACAATTTACAAATAAAAATTTTAAAAAACTGCCGTTAGCCGTAATTTGTACTCTGTTATTTGTCAATTGTCTTCAAGTTTTCTGGCTACTTTTTCCGTAGTGAAGTTTTCTATTATGTCGCCGGTTTTAATGTCGGAAAAGTTTTCAAGACCTACTCCGCACTCATAGCCTTTCTCTACTTCCCTGACATCGTCTTTCATTCTTTTTAGAGAGGAAATATTGCCTTCAAAAACTATGACATTGTCCCTCAAAAGCCTGACTTTCGCGCCTCTTTGCACTTTTCCGTCTATAACGGAGCATCCGGCGATGGTTCCGAAACTGGAAAGTTTAAACACCTGCTTGACCACGGCTTTGCCGAGTATTTTTTCTTTCGTATCCGGATCGAGCTTTCCTTCCATAGCGGCTCTCACGTCGGCGATCAAATCGTAAATTATTCTGTAAACGTTTATGCTTACGCCTTCGGTTTCGGCAAGTTTTTCGACCGCCGCGTCAGGCCTTATGTTAAACCCGACTATCAAAGCGTCGGACGCGACTGCCAAAGCCACGTCGGATTCGGTAATCGAACCTGCGCCCCTGTGAATTATCTTCAGAGTAACTTCCGAATTCGACATTCTTTCCAAAGCGTCGCTCAAAGCGCCCAGCGACCCCTGCACGTCGGCTTTTAATATTATTTTTAAATCTTTGGTATGCCCCGAACTTATGTCCATAAGAGAAAGATGATGTCTCGGTTTTAACGAAGACGCTTTCATTTTATCTTTTCTTGACTGCGCTATTTCCCTCGCCTGCGATTCGTGTTCCACCACCACGAATTTGTCGCCTGCCTGGGGAGGCTCGTTGATTCCGAGAATTTCAGCCGGAGTGCTCGGCGGAGCTTCGGTAAACCTTTTGCCGTGCTCGTCGGACATCGCTCTTACTTTTCCGTAAGTCGTGCCGATAACAAGGTTATCGCCTATCCTCAAAGTCCCGTTTTGCACCAAAAGCGTGGCTACTGGCCCTTTTCTTGAATCGAGTTTGGCTTCAACGACGATTCCTTCGGCTTTTCTGTCGGGATTCGCCTTTAATTCCATCATCTCGGCTTTAAGCAAAATCATATCCAAAAGCGAATCTATGTTCATTCTCTGTTTTGCCGAAATGTCAACCATTATAGTGTCTCCGCCCCATTCTTCCGGCGAAAGACCGTATTTTGTCAATTCCTGCCTTATTCTCTGCGGGTCGGAAACCGGTAAATCTATTTTATTTACCGCGACTATTATCGGAACTCCCGCGGCTTTGGCGTGGTTTATCGCTTCAACGGTCTGCGGCATAACCCCGTCCGCGGCGGATACTACCAAAACTACGATATCCGTAGCCTGGGCTCCCCTTGAACGCATTGCCGTGAAGGCTTCGTGTCCGGGCGTATCCAAAAACGCCACGTATCCCCCGTTAGGAGTTTTGACCTTATACGCGCCTATGTGCTGGGTAATCCCGCCGTGTTCGCCTCCGGCGACGTCGCTGCTTCTTATGGCGTCGAGAAGCGATGTTTTGCCGTGGTCAACATGCCCCATTATCGTAACCACCGGGAAACGGTGTTTGAGATTTACGGGATCTTCTTCCGCTTCGGGTTTTACGCTTTCTTCGGAATAAATCGACTCGAGTTTCGCGTCATACTTGAATTCGTTTGCCAAAAGTATGGCGGTATCGGTATCAAGCCTCTGGTTTATGGTCGAAAGACTGCCCATAGAAAGAAGTTTTTTCAGCACTTCGCCCGGGGTAAGCTTCATTTTTTCGGCAAGTTCTCTGACGGTAATAAGCTCGTTTATGTAAATTACGCCTTTCAGTTCTTTTTCTTTGTTTTTGCGCGCTTCTTCCTCGGCTTTTTCTTTTTCTGCGCGCTCTTTTTCAAGTTTTTCTTTCTCAAGGCGTTCCTGCTCAAGCCTTGCCTGTTCGAGTTTTGCCTGCTGTTCGCGTTTTTCTTTTTCAAGCCTTTCATTTTCAAGTTTGGCCTGCTCGGCTTTTTCTTTGGCGGCAATTTTTTCCTTTTCAAGCCTTGCCTGTTCAAGTTTATCCTGTTCAAACTTAATCTGCTCTTTATTTACGGGGGCGGCTTCGGGTTTCGGCGTTTTTTTCGGTTTTTTTACGGCCTCCGCCGTTTTAACCGTTTTCGTTTTAGCTGCTTTCGCTTCCGTTTTCGGCGCGCGGGCAGTTTCTTTTTTGGGCGCAGGTTTAGCTTTAGCCGTTTTTTTCGCCGGTTCCTTTGCTTCCTTCACGCTTTTTTTGACCGAGGACGAATCTTTCGTTTTCGGCTTTAGCGAAGAAGATTTCTTCTTTGCCTCAGTGTCGGAATCTTTTATTTTAGTTGTTTTATTTGGCATAAACCAGTCCCTCCGTGCCGCTTTAAGAATTTTTTTTCTTCGCCGCTTCTATAATTTTTTCGGCCGTTTTAGGACCTATTCCCGGAAGCGTAGTTAAATCTTCAACGTTCAGCTGCGTAAGTTTTTCTATATCCGAAAAGCCGGCCGTTACGAGCGTCTCTATCGTTTTTTCGCTTATTCCTTCAAGCTGCTCCAGAGCCGCGGCCTGTTTTTCGGCTTTTTCTTCGCTCTCGTGTTTTTTCTGTCCTTCTGATTTTACGTCAATGTGCCAGCCCGTAAGTTTTGCCGCAAGCCTTACGTTATGCCCGTTTTTGCCTATCGCAAGAGAAAGCATATCGTCCGTTACCATGACTTCCGCTTTCTTTTCTTCCTCGGAAACTATCACTACGGACAAAACTTTCGCCGGAGAAAGCGAACCCGCTATATATTTCGCGGGATCCGCCGAATAAGGCACCAAATCTATTCTCTCGCCGCGGAGTTCGTCTATAATCGGCTTTACCCTCGCGCCTTTAACTCCGACGCACGCGCCGACCGGGTCAACTTTGGGGTTATGCGAAATAACCGCGACTTTCGTTCTCATTCCGGGTTCTCTTACGGCGTTTACTATCTCTACGACTTTTTCGTATATCTCCGGAACTTCAAGCTCAAAAAGCCTTTTTACGAGTTCCGTGCTTGCGCGCGACAAAACCGTCCCGGGCCCTTTAGAATTTTTTTCCACTTTTATTATTACGGCTCTTATGTGCTGGCCGACGTTAAATTTCTCTTTAAATATCTGTTCGCTTGCCGGAAGTATGGCTTCGGTTTTCCCCAAGTCAACGATTATGTTTTTGTTGGCTATGCGGTAAATGACGCCGTTGACAATCTGGCCGACTTTTTCTTTCATTTCCTCAAACAAAGAGTCTCTTTCCGATTCTCTTATTTTCTGGACTATGACCTGTTTCGCGGTCTGCGCGGCGATGCGCGAAAAATCCTGCGTATCGAGCGGGATTCTGACTTCCGCTCCGGCTTCGCCGGATTGTCCGAGCTTTTTCGCTTCCTGCGCGCTTATTTCCAAAAGAGGATTCGTAACTTCTTTGACGACAGTCTTTACGACGCTCGCCGCCATCTCCCCCGTATCGGTATTTACTTTGGCTTCTACGTTGACGTTTCTGCCGACATGCTTTTTATACGCCGACACCAAAGCGTTTTCGATTACCGCCAAAATATCTTCTTTTTTGATTTTCTTGTCTTTTTCAATCTGCTCAAGAGCCATTAAAAGTTCACTCTTTTCCGACATTGTGATTCCCCCTTATATGTCCGCTTCCAAATTTGCTTTTTTTATATTTGACGTTTCTATTTCGACTTCGCCTTTCGTAACGTCGTTGATTTTTATCTTTCCGTTTTCATACGAATTGAGCCCGCCCAGAAAATTTCTCTGGTTATTTATCGGATCGAATGTGCGGACTTTTATCTTATGCCCGCAGAAGCGCCTGAAATCTTTTTCGCTTTTCAAGACCCTGTCTATCCCCGGAGAAGAAACCTCCAAAACGTAAGAACCTTTCAAAATGTCGCTTTCGTCCAAAACGACTTCGAAAACGCGGCTCGCCCGGGCGCAATCGTCCATATTGACGCCGTTGTCTTTATCTATAAAAACCCGCAAAACCCAATCGCCGTTTTCTTTCATATACTGAACGTCGGCTATTTCTATTTTTTCCCTTTCCGCGGCGGGATTTAAAAGATTTTCTATTGCTTTTATAATGCTTTGCGAATCGGCCATTGAATATCCTTCAGTCAAAAATAAAAGGCGGCTTTGTAGGCCGCCTTTCAATTAACTTCCAGATTGTACTATATTTTACGGCAAACTTGCAAGCCGTTTTATGAAGCCCTCATTATGCCGCTCTCAAAAGCGCGCCGTATACCGACATATCGCCGACAGCACGTATGTCAAGATTTCCGATATTTCTCTTTTGTTCGGCCAAAGGCAGAAGTTCAAATAAAACGGCTATGACCGCGGCCTTGTCCTGAACAGTTAATCCGTCTGAAGACAAATCCGTATTCCCCAAAACGTTTATCGCAGCCTCTATATCGTTTAACGAATAAGCTTCTCTTGCCGCGGCAATCCCGGTATTTATAAATTCGTCGTTTGCCCGCGCATTTTCAATGCCGGCTCCGGAGCGTACCAATATTTCCCTTTCTACAAGCGCTTTCATTAAAACTTCTTTTATATTTTCATCCGCAAAATCTTTGCTTCCCGAATAATCGCCGTACTCTTTCTCCTGCAATATGCCCGTCAATAAACCTTCGGCTTTTATAACATCCATATTTTTATCGTTCGATATATCCTTTACCAGATTCATTTCTTCGGACAACTCGTCCGATTGTTTATTGCGTATATTTAAAAGCAGCTCATACAATCTGTCTTTATCTTCTATAACGTTTTCGGCTATGCTTCTTCCTTTTGACACGGCTGACGAAAAAGCATACTCAGGCGTAATTTCAAAAGATGCCCTCAACGCCGATACCAATAACTGCCACGTTCTGCCGATAACTCCGTCTCCCCCGTTTTTACGGATTTCCACAAGCAAATTGTACGGCAATTGAACGGACGTAGGATTATTTTTAATTATGCCGGCGACGTCGAATACCGTATTCTCCGCCGGTTCGGCCGCGATTTTAACTATGGTTTTGGACATGTTGTCTTCGGAAGTGATTTTAGAAACGTCTTTTATCCGGACAATGCCGAGCCTGTCAATTAAAGACTGCCATTGGCCGTACAAAGCCGAACCGGATTCGGCATACATTTCCACTGCAAAAGAGGCTCCGAGAGACTGCCTGTTAACGGCGGTTCTTAAATGAGGCAAAGCTTTCATAATGTCATTATTTAATTCCATACCTGATAAATCCAGCCTTATGCCGTCTATGCGTCCAAAATTTTGAAATTTAGATTCCAAAGCATCCGCAAAAGCGCTCAACTCGTCCGTATCTTTTGCCTTAAACTGTATCTCAACTCTCATTGCGCGGTCATGAGCATGCCTTAAGAGTGATCTAAACGCGTCGGGATTCGAATCCGTAACCGATAAATCCGCTACAAACGTATCCACTCCCTTGTCATATTCATACTGCACGGTTTGAGCGTTTGCCAAACCGGCTATGTCGCCGCTGCCGACTTCTACCGCGACATACTGCCTGTTAGTACTTCTTTTTTTGATTTCAAGTCTTGCTTTTGCGAGCATCTCGGCAAATAACGATTTAGACTCCCGTCCTGCTCCGATTGTCAGTTTTTCAGTGCCTTTGCGGCTGAAAATTTCTTCGACGGAAGAAACGTCGATAATGGAACCGTCGGAAATGTCTATGATTTTATTTTGAGAATAGTCCGAGTTTGAAATATGCCCTAGCAAAGATTTAAGCTTTTCCGAATCGGACATACTTTCTCCGTCAGCGGAATCGTAATAGCCGTAAACGTTAAGATTTCCTCTGCGTTCTTCCAATACGTACGAGAGCTTGCCCGAAGTTTCGCCTCTGGCGGCGGCTTCTTTGAAAAGATATCCCTTTCCGTTAAATACGAGATTGACGGTTATTCCTTTATCCGCCAGATACCGCGCCAGCCTGATTTTATCTTCATCGCCGGGATTTGCAATTACGGTGTACGAAGTTTTATCGGAAAACGCCAATTTGACGCAGGCTATTTGCAAAGCGAGGAAAGAATCGAATCCGAAAACGCCGCCTGTGATGTCAGCAACGGCTCTTTTTACGGCCATAACGGAAAGCAAAGCGCCTTTTTCTCGTTCGGAATATACGCCGGATTCGATATCTCCGTATATTTTCTCGGCAACAGCCGCAAAATCGCCCGTTACTTCGGCCGAATCGAAATATTGCGACAAAGATTTGGAATCTACCCTCAATCTTAATTCCCGCAATACGGGAATCGCTGCGGAAAAAGAACTTATTTGAGAATCGAATATTCTGTTTAAAAGCCCGAATATCCGCACATTGGCGTCTATAAAAGTTTTTTCTTTAAAAGCGGATAACGAATTGAATACATTTCTTCCTTCGAAATCTTTTTCTGCAATTATAAATATATCGTCTTCTATAGCCGCGACCGTAGTATCAACGCCTATGAAAACATTGTCGATATTTCCGGATGGAAACACTTCGTCCCCCAGAAAAACTATATTATCCGCGGGCACGCCGGCCTCCAGAGCGTCTTTTATAGGCCTTTGTTTTGTGCCTTCTTCGTTAAGGAAGTCTATGGATCCTCTTCCTCCGATAATCGAAATAATATTATCTCCGAACCGCTCCCTTATTTTTTCTATATAATAACCGGCGACATATTTGCGTATCACCGAAGGCCTTACCGGCGACATGGTATATTTTCCGGAAAAATCGGTCGAATATTTCTCCCGCCTGTCAAAAACTTCTTTCTTCAAATAATTGACGTACGCTTCGTCCGCATACGAGGGTTCTGCCTCAGACAAGAGCCTTGCTTCTTCAAGCAGCGCGATAAAATCAAGTACGTTAAAAAAATCACGCTCGCTTAACTCGTTTTTTGCCTTTAAATATATATCGTCGTATACCGCTTCGGCTTCCGCCGCCGAACCTGCGGCTATGCGTTCGTACAATTCCTCTATGCTTCCTATCCCTAAAAACCCGGTTATGCGCGCAGCGGCCGAATTCATATCATCAACATTTATCTTATAAGCGTCCGGAACAAACGATATCAGCTTCAAAGCATCGTCCAAGGTGACTTTATTGTACTTTCCTTTTTCGTATAAATCATAAATTGCTTCGTATATGCCCTGCAGCCGGGAATACGTCAACCCTGAAATCTTATCCGCTATTTCCGTTATATCCGACACGGCAATTCCTTTTTTCGCAAAAGCATCTATTACTGCTTCTTCCGCGGCACCGCCGGAGAGTCCGTATTTAGCGGGATCGTATCCGTACTGAAAACTTCCGAGCAAAACTTCCATAAATCCGGAAACCGTTACGCCGTCTTTAACGCGCACTGTTCCGTTTTCACGGACAAACAAACTCTCCGTTTTATCTATAAAATCCAAAAACTTGTAATAAAAGATCATCTCGCGCTCGTGTACCGTTTCTTTGATTCCGTCTCTGGTTTGCCCGGTCAAATTATGCGCTCCGGAAACTTTTTCCCAACCGCCTTTTCCGTCGGGAACAACCCTTACCGAAGATTCGACATAAAATTCGGGTATCAAGCCGGCTATTTCTTCGGGCAGCAATTCCATTTTTTTCTCTACGGCGGAAAGGTTGTTTCCGGTCATCATTATAAACCGTATGCCTTTAAGATAAAATTTTATTATTTCACTTTTCATACCGGCCGGAAAATCTTTTTCCCTCTCGGCTAAAGTAGAGTCTATATCCGAAAAGACTACGACCGATTTTTGTTTTTCTTCGATTTTTCTGCCGGCATCTTCGGAAATGACAAATTTTCCGGTTCTATCGATAAAAATCCAATCGATTTTATTTCCTGCATCGTCAAAAAATTCGATTTTGCTTCCGTTTTCCGCTATAGAAGGAACTGCTTTGTATTCCAAAAGATACATAACAGCCGCGCGTTTAACGGCATCGTCCCAGGCGCCGGCCGGTTCCAAAAAAGCCTTCAGCCGCTTTGAAAACTCCGCCCAGTCTCTTCTTTGTTCGGCCTCATCAAACCGCAAAACCATATCGCGGAAAACGGATTGCGTATGTTTTACCTTTGCCGTTTTCAAGGCTTCCGATATTTTTTCGCTGTCATACCTTAACTGTATTATGTCCGCGGCTCTCGAAACTCTGGACAAAACCGTCTCTGCCCGTACGGAATCATAAATATCTACGATTATAACGCCCTGTCTTTCAAGATATTCTCTGGCCTCGCCGTCAAGAGTATTGATGCCGAAATACGCGCCGAGTCTTCCGGCAAAAATATCGCGCATTTTAAAATTTTTATGTTCTACTTTAGCGTCTTGAAATTCCGCTTTTTTATCCAAATACGCTTTCGTCGCGATATGGTTTATATATACGTTATGAATTTCCGAAAATTTACGCCCCGCAGTTCTTTCTATCGTTTCTATAATTTCCAGAGAAGATAAACTTCCTGTTTCGGAATCTCTGGTGGGGTTTGATATATATACCGACAGGTTAAAATTCTCAACGGCATTTTTCAGTCCTTCGGCGACTTCTTCTATTTTTATCTGGCACAAGTAACTGGTATAAAAACTGCTCATTCCTCCAAGGATTACTCTTCCTTTGCTTATAATATCCCTTACCGGGGTTTTTACCGGCAAATCATCGTACAGAAATTCCATATCCCCGGCATTGTCTATGCTTTCGGGCTCTACGCCGAGCATACGGGGCATATGCGTAGAATCCTGTTCCGGAAAAATCAGTCTTCCGGCTGAATCAAAAATTAAGGAAATATTTCCTTCGGGTAAATCCGCCGCGGCTAAAATTTTTCCTTCTTTCAAAAATTCGGCATATTCTTTGGAACCGGCATAAACGCCTCCGGGATTAATGAATCCCGGCCCGTACCCTAAATTCAGTAATTGAAACCCGATAAGAAGCAGATTTCTGACCGAAGCCGACTCGGTATTTATGCCTGCGCCGTCAACGGCCTGGGCAATTTTATTTATCTCCTCCGGCAAAAAAACGGTATCGAATTCTTTTTTAAGGAAATCTCCGTTCGCGTTGTTAGTAACATCTTCCCTTAATCTTTTTATGCCGGACGACATTGTTTTATATTCTTTCCCTTTATGAAACCTCGCATTTATGAAACTCTTGATAACGTCATGCAAAGGAGACGCTTTCTGGACAAAACTCGCAGAATCGCCCGGAGGAGCTACGGGTACTCCTATGGCGTTTAAAAACGTTCCTATAAGAATTCCCGAACTTCCGCCGGAATCTATCGTTCCGTTGCCGGCAAAAATCGAATTGGGATCCAAACCGGTCCATGACGCAAATGACTTTAAAAACTCGGGGTCTATTCCTCCTCCGGCGACAGTTACGAAATCATAAATATCTTCGTCCGGCTTGTCTTTTCCGGTATCTTTTAAATTTCCCAGCGTTGAAGTAATATCGGCCATAAGATTCTTCAGCTCGCCGGGAGCTAAATATCCTGTTGCGATATAACTATCATATTTGCCCTTAAACAGCCTCTGGCCGGCAAAAGCCAAAACGAAATCGTTGACCGCGCGGAAGGAATCTTTTTTTATTTCGCCGGCAAGGATGTCAAGCAGCGGGTTGAACGAAAACAATATGCCCGGAACGGATTCCGTTCCGGCATCGTCCTTCAACCCGGTAAGATTTTTAAGAATTTTATTTTTTTCTTTGAGAGTCTTGGCTTCCCAGTTTGCAAGGAGAGCTTTAACATAAACATATCTGTCGGCAACAGGCGCGTTTTTAAAACTTTCAAAAAATTCGTCCGGCTCAAGCCGCGCAATTCTTTTCTGTTTTACGGACTGCAGAATCTGCCTTACGTTTCTTTCGAGGCTGAGCGTATCGGTATTTGCGGATTCGGTATTGGCGGACACAAGCATATGTTCCGCTTCGTGCGCTCCGCCTTCGCTTTCAACCGAAGCAAACTCTTCCAAAGCGGAAATTAACGGATCCTGCAAATCGCCGGCATCGTAAAGTTTGTAATATTCTATAACAGAGGCAGCGGCATGCCTGACCCAGTAAATTCCTTCATACTTTACGCTTTCGGAAGAGAATACGCTTCCGTTTAATACGCTTAATATATACGCTTTGGCTTTTTCAAACTGCTCCTTATTTTCAAATCTTCTCGCCCTGACGGCTATTTTCGCTACGGCTTCCATCAATGAAAACTGAAAATACACCGACCTCAGGGAATAATTGCTTGCCGCGCCGTATTTTTTTTCCAAATCTTGAAGATTGCCGGCATTGCCGTTAACCGCCCGCAAATAATTTCTTTTATGCGTTTCCACTCCGATTAACGACGTTCTGATATTCATCAATTTATCCGACAATTCAATCAATATGTCCATGTCTTCGCCAAAGCCGTATTTTCCAAGCATATCAACGGCAATTCTTGCGGACTGATATTCCGCCTGAACGGCGTTTTCATCAAGACTGCCGTCATAAACGCCGACGCCGAAATAATCTTCATAAAATTTTTCGGCTTGTTTCAATAATGAGTTTCTCAAAACTTTTCTGTGTTTTTTTTGCAGTTCAAAAGAACTTAAAGCGTCAAATAAATTTTTATTGTAATCAAACCTGTAATAATTCCTCGCGGTATCGCCTTTTGACTCGTCAAAATCTTCTTTGTCCGAATCAAGTCCGTTCGATTTCGCGTATATATCGGTTATCTGTCTTACATAATCTAAGATAAAGCCTTTGCCTTCGGGTTTTGTCAAATAATCTTTTAAGGCCTCCATTTGAACCGAAACGATTTCTCCGTTCTGTTCTCTGCGGTAAGTGCCCGGAATGCCTCTGATACCGTCCAATTTTGCCTGCAGCCGCCGTTTTACGGATCTGTTTTTTATCTTATTTACGGATTTTTGCAAGCCGGAAATATCCGTTTTAGCGGTTTTTCCCGCTCTTTGGGCTTCCCGGACGGCTTTATACGCGGCGGAAATCTTTCCAAAAGTTCTGTAGGACAACTTTAATTCTTTATTATCGGGGAGTGAATTTCTTTCGGAGGTTATATCTTTATTCTGCGGAACTACTTCCGGTTCTTCGCCTTCGGCTTTAATTACAAAATCCCCGCCGTTTTGCTCAAAACCGTTTACTTTTTTACCCGTGGCTTCCGAAAGCACTGAGTGCGCCGTTTGCGGATCGGTTTCAAGCAAAGGATTTAAAACGTCGGCATCCAAAGCCCCTTTTCCGTTGGCGCCCGCAAATATCGAAGGCTTTTGATAAGAGTCAAAAAGCGGAGCCGTCTGCTCTTTAAAAGATTTTTCATAAAGCTTTTCAGCCGTCGCGGTTTCCTGCGTAATATTGGGCGTTATTACTATGTAATCTATGCCGTTATCCTGCAAAAGCCTGCTAAAGCCGTGGGTATGGAAACCGCCGGCTACGACGACTTTTACTTCTTTGGCGGTAAAACTTTTTTCGATAACCTTTTCGGAGTGATCTATCCCGCTTTTCAGCCTTATTCCCGGTTTTGCTTCTTTCGGCATAACGCCGAACATATTTTTTACAAAATGCCTGTTTCTTTCCGAATTGTCTTTATAAAAATCGTCAAAAAGATTAAAATACGCCTCTATGTCCATGATATTGTCTATATCCGCGTACTTTCTCCAAAGCAGTTTAAAACGGGGCATATTCACGGCAAAAAATTCATAATCGTCCGCGGCGAGTTTATTGCTTAAATAATCCTCGATATATCCCATATAGTACTTCAAAAAATATATTTCGCGTTCGAAGACGCTTTTGGAAAATCTGTAGTTAAGTTCCCAAAGAAGTCTTTTTTCGTCTTTAACAACCGATACCGGATTTAAATTCCGGCTGCGGGAAAGATAATCGAAAAACTCAATGAGGTTTTTGTGTTTCGACGTAAGCAGGCCGCTGCCTTCGGCAAGAGAAGAAAGATCGCCGTAAAATTCCATTTCTGTTTTTTTATCCGAAAGTTTCTTCGTAAGATTCGAATAATCCGCGTAAGAAATTTCATTTTTCAGTTCTTTTAAAAGTCCGCTTATATCGTTATTGATCGTGCCTGGTTTTAATCCGGACTGGATTTCTATAATTTTTATAAAATCGGCAACCGCGCCGTAATCGTTTAGATTGATGCCGGCTTTTCCGGCGGCTTTTGCAAGATAATAAAAATAGGAATACCTGCCGATCTCGCCTTTCTTGTTTTTATCTACAATCCTGTTTAGTTTTCTGTTCTCTTTCGTATAATATTTTTCCGCAGTTCTTCCCAATATATAGCGCATATGCGGAAGATAGCTTTCGATCTCCGACTTTTTCTTGTATATTTCGTTCAACCTTTTTAAATTGCCGGAATAAATGTCTTCTGTTTCTATTCCCTTAAGAATGTTTTCCCTGCCGGATTTGACTGAATAATATTCGCCTCCGGTAAGTTTGCCGCTTGCCAGAAGATTGTTTAAAATTTTTTCTTTGGCTTTTTCATCGCTCAATGACGAAAGCCACTTTGTGCTGACTCCGCCGCAAACGCCTTCTACATATATATTTTCAAGCCCGTACTTTTTGTCGAGTATCGAGAGTATGGATTCTATATTCCGCTGCGTTTCTTCGTGGGAATGCAGATCCTGTATATTTATCACTATTTTATCGCTGCCGGTGTAAAGAGCGTCGGTTACGCGGCCTAAATTGAAAGGCACAAGATAATTATTACTTACTTTCGGAGAAACTTCCGGAATCGTCTGAACGGCCGAAGGCAAAGCCGCCGCGGAGTTTTGCGCAAAAACCGGCGGGAATATTAAACAAACGGCCGTAAGCAGAGCCGTGATTTTTTTTGAAGTTAATGCCTGCAAAAGTTTGTTTCTCATAATTGCACCTGAAATAAAAATCCCGCCCCGCATTTAAGCAGGACGGAATTTATTTAATTCTCTGTTGTTTCTTAAAATATTATCCTCCGTGTCTCCGCGGGCAAGCGCCATACATCCGCAAAAACACATTATGATCGGCAGCATAAATATCAGGAAATTTGTAAATTCGAACGGAATATCAAGATAAAACGCATCCGAAGTTTTGGCGCCGACGACAGGCAAATGCTGTTTATTTACGGTTTCTCCCCTGACATTTTTTTCAGGCAAGAATGCAAAAACAAGGCGGCCGCCGTCTTCCTTTTCTTCTTTTTTTGCTCCGCCGCCGTTGTTTTCGTTATGCATATCGCCGTTCAAAGCGGTTTTTAAAATTTTATCCGTAAGGTTTAATGAAATAAAATCGGTTATGAACTTGCAGTAAGAAGACACTTCCGAACCGCAGGCGGGATAAAAACTATTATTTTCTTTTAATATAAAAGAAAAAGAACCGGACAGTATCAAAACGGATACTGAAAGCGCGACGATTTTTCTGATCGACATAAATATATGCATATCAGACAGTTTCATGAGAATATTATAGCTTAAAAGACAGGTATTTATAAAATTTGCATGTGAAATTTTTGAAAACTATTTGAAAATTGAGTCTATTTTAAATAATTTTCTATTGATTTTGCGGCTTTTTTGCCCATTCCCATAGCCTGTATCACCGTGTCTCCGCCGACTATGTCTCCTCCGGCGAAAATACCGGGGATGCTTGTCATAAGATTGTCGTCTGCTATGATATACCCGTGGGAATCGGTTTTCAGCCCTTCGGTAAGAGAAGGCAGAATAGGGTTAGGATTAAGCCCGAGGGCCAAAACCACAAGGTCTGTTTCTACGGTAAAGTTTGAATTTTCGACTTTTACGGGTTTTCTGCGTCCGGAATCGTCGGGTTCGGCAAGTTCCATTTTTACGCATTCTACCGCGCGGACATTGCCTTTTTCATCTCCCAAAAACTTTACGGGATTGGTCAAAGTTACAAACTCTATGCCTTCTTCTTTGGCGTGCAGGCGTTCTTCTGCGCGGGCAGGCATTTCGTTTTCCGTGCGGCGGTATATAAGCTTAACGCTTTCGGCTCCCAGCCTTAAAGCCGTGCGCGCGGAATCCATAGCGGTATTTCCTCCGCCTACCACTGCGACTTTTTTACCTTTATATATGGGAGTGTCGTATTCCGGGAAAGCAAAAGCGCGCATTAAGTTTACGCGTACTAAAAATTCGTTGGCCGAATATATGTGGTTCAAGTTTTCGCCTTCGACGTTTAAAAACACGGGCAATCCGGCGCCGGTGCCTACAAAAACGGCTTTAAAACCGTCTTTGCGTAAATCTTCAACGGATTTGGTCCTGCCGATAAGGCAGTTTAATACAAATTTTATGCCCAGACTCTTTAAAAAATCTATTTCTTTGTCCAAAACGTTTATTGGCAGCCTGAATTCGGGAATGCCGTAGCGGAGCACTCCGCCGGCATCGTGAAGCGACTCGAAAACCGTAACTTCATAGCCCGCTTTTGCAAGGTCTCCCGCGCAGGTAAGACCCGCGGGGCCCGAACCTACAACGGCAACTTTTATATTGTTTGAAACGATGTCGGTCTTTGCTATGCCTAAATTCCCGCCGGCCCAATCCGAAGCAAAGCGTTCAAGATAGCCTATGCCTACGGCTTCGCCTTTTTTGCCGAGTATGCACATCTTTTCGCATTGGTTTTCCTGCGGGCAAACCCTTCCGCAAACAGCCGGAAGATTATTTTTATCTTTTAAAACTTTTATCGATTCCGCGTAATTTTTGCCGGCTATATGCCTGATAAAACCCGGGATGTCGATATTTACGGGACATCCTTTTACGCATTGCGGCGCCTTGCACTGTATGCAGCGCGAAGCCTCGGCAACGGCTTCCTTCTCGCCGTAACCTTCGGTTACTTCGTTAAAATCTTTGATTCTTTGGTCGGCCGGTCTCTGCGGCATTTCTATTTTTTGCGGCATTTGCACTCCGGATTGTCTTCGCAGGAATTTTCATTTACAAAATTTTCGGCGGAGAATTTATTGTCCGATATTTTTTCAAGTTCGCGGAAAAGAGAAAGGCGGGAAATAAGTTCGTCCCAGTCTATTTTATGAGCGTCAAACTCCGGACCTTCGACGCATGCAAAACGCGTTTTTCCGTCAACGGTAACGCGGCACGCTCCGCACATACCCGTTCCGTCGACCATTATGGGATTTAGCGAAACAAAGGCGGGAATCGAACATTCTTTTGTCAGATTGGAAACGGATTTCATCATAGGCACGGGCCCTATCGCGTAAACCATATCTATTTTTACGCCTTTTTTTACAAGTTCGCCCAAAGCGGTAGTTACAAAACCCTTTATACCCGCCGAACCGTCGTCCGTGGTTATTACGAGTTCGTCGGAATTTTGTTTTATTTCATTTTCAAGCAAAATAAGGTCTTTATTTCGCGCGCCGACAATTGAAATTATTTTATTGCCTTCCGCGCGCAGATATTTTATCACCGGCAAAACTTCGGCCGTGCCTACCCCGCCGGCAACCGCCGCGACAGTGCCGTATTTTTTAATTTCCGTAGGTATCCCGAGAGGCCCCAAAATATCTTTTATGTAATCGCCTTCGCCCAGTCTTCCGAGATGTTTTGTTGTTTTTCCGGCTTCCTGAAAAATTATGCGTATCAAACCGTTTGCCGAGTCTGCGCCCGCCACGGTAAGAGGAATCCTTTCGCCTTTGTCGTCTATGCGCAGCATCACAAACTGTCCGGCCTTCGCGTTTTTCGCGATGTCCGGAGCGTCTATAATATAGCTTTTTACGCTGTGCGCCATAATTTCTTTTGAGATAATTTTAAACATTTTCGCCCGTTAAAATAAAAATATCTGATATTTTATAAGATTGCGCATATTATGTCAATGAAAACGGCGCAAGACGCGGTTTGTTGACAATTTCGTACATATTTAAGTAGAATTATTTTTTCTAAAAACCGGATTTTACGGCTTTTAGCATAAAGGAGAAACAAAGAATTATGAGCAAAGAGTATGCGTCAAGAGTGCTGGAAAGCATTAAAAAAAGATACCCGGGCGAGCCCGAATTTCATCAGGCTTTGACCGAGGTTTTAGAATCTTTGGCCCCCGTGATTGATAAAAACAAACACTTCGAAGAAGCCGGAATTCTTGAAAGGATAACGGAACCCGAAAGGCAGATAATTTTCAGAGTTCCCTGGACTGACGATAAAGGCAAGGTCTTTGTCAACAGAGGCATAAGAGTTCAGTACAATTCGGCTCTCGGGCCTTATAAAGGCGGAATAAGGTTTCATCCTTCCGTAAACACAAGCATTATAAAATTTTTAGGTTTCGAACAAATTTTCAAAAACTCGCTTACGGGCCTTATGATGGGCGGCGCAAAAGGCGGAGCGGACTTTGACCCTAAAGGCAAATCCGACAATGAGATTATGCGTTTCTGCCAAAGTTTTATGACGGAACTCTACAGGCATATAGACGCCGATACGGACGTTCCCGCCGGCGACATCGGCGTAGGCGCAAGGGAAATCGGCTATATGTTCGGGCAATATAAAAGAATAAAGAATATTTTCCACGGCGTTCTTACGGGGAAAGGGCTTTTATACGGCGGTTCTCTGGCAAGAAAAGAAGCCACCGGTTACGGATGCGTGTACTTCTGCGAAGAAATGCTTAAAGATAAGAAAACGGGTTTTGAAAACAAAAAAGTCGTCGTATCGGGCTCGGGAAACGTCGCCATATACGCCGCTCAGAAAGCCCAAAGCCTCGGGGCAAAAGTAATAGCGATGTCCGATTCCGGCGGTTACGTTTATGACGCCGAAGGGATCAATCTTGACGTTTTGAAAAAGCTGAAAGAAGTCGAAAGAAAACGCATAAGCGAATATACGAAAGAAGTCAAAAGCGCAAAATACGCGGAAGGATGCGCCGGCATTTGGACTATACCTTGCGACGTGGCGCTTCCGTGCGCAACTCAAAACGAGCTTGATGAAAAATCCGCTCAGGCGCTTGTCAAAAACGGCTGTATCGCAGTTGCCGAAGGCGCGAATATGCCGTCGACACCCGAAGCCGTAAAAGTATTTTTGGACGCAAAAATAGCGTTCGGTCCGGGAAAAGCGGCAAACGCGGGCGGAGTCGCGACGTCCGGGCTTGAAATGTCTCAGAATTCTTTAAGGCTTTCATGGACATTCGAAGAAGTTGACGCCAAGCTTCATCAAATAATGATAAATATTCACAATTCCGCAAAAAATGCCGCGGAAGAATACAATACTCCAGGAAATCTTGTAAACGGAGCAAATATTGCGGGATTCCTAAAAGTCGCAAACGTAATGGTCTCACAGGGAATATAATTAATTACGGATTAGAAATTACGAATCAACTGCAACGACGGTACGGCAATTACGGAAGTCAATAAAAAACTGACTGATGAATTTATCGGTCAGTTTTTTCTATTTCCTATGTTGCCGTTTATTCGTAATTTGCAATTGCCGTTTCTACCCTCTCGGGTGAAATTTTTTGTGCTGCTGCTTTATTCTGTCTTTATCAAGATGCGTGTATATCTGCGTAGTGGAAATCGAACTGTGCCCCAGCATTTCCTGAACAAAACGTATGTCCGCGCCGCCGGAAAGCAAATGACTCGCAAAAGAGTGCCTTAAAGTGTGCGGAGTTATGTTTTTATTGATGCCGGCGTTTTTTGCGATATTTTTAAGCTGCCTCCAAAATTCAACGCGTGAAATCTTTTTCCCCAAGCGGGTTATAAACACCGCGTCTTCTTCGGAATTTTTGGCTTTTCTTTTATTTAAATATATTGTAAGAAAATCTCCGGCTTTTTTGCCGAACGGGACAAGCCTTTCTTTGGAGCCTTTGCCTATAACCCTCAAAAAGCGTTCCTGTGAATTTATGTTTGAAAATTTGAGGTTTATGAGTTCGGATACCCTTAAACCCGTGGCGTATAA
>JAISVT010000040.1 GCA_031271405.1 Candidatus Endomicrobium macrotermitis
CGTCACCGGACGGGATTACGTTATAAACCAGCGCCGTTTTGATTTCATTTTAAACCGACGGCACAAGCCGCTTAAAACTAACCCGCTCATTGACGTTTTATCCCGATAGCGAGTATCTCAGGTAAAACGAAGCCGCGTTAAGCGGCTATGGGCATCATCCCAAAACCCATAAAGGGTTTGAAATGCTGCACAGGAACGATTTTCTCGTTGTTTATTGTTCGGTCGATTTTTACGGAGCCATCGACCAACTCCGGCCTGCTGTCTGTACCTCTGGCCACTCCCGTCGAACCCTGTTCACCCCCGATTAAAGACAGAGTAAAGATTGGAAAGCAAAAAGTGAAGATAAAGCAAGTTTTCGCAAAGCGAAAACGCAATATCTCAACTTTACACTCTTAACTCTTAACTCTTTTATTTTCAAAGAACTTTTTTATTATTTCGGCGCATTCTTCTTTCAGCACGCCGCTTTTAAACTCTATTCTGTGGTTGAGTTTTTTATTGTTTGCCACTTTAAACACGCTTTTGCACGCTCCGGCTTTTTTGTCGTAAGCGCCGAAAAAAATTTTTTCTATTCTGGCGTTTACCAAAGCACCCGCGCACATAGCGCACGGTTCTATTGTAACATATACGCTGTGCCCGTTCAAACGGTAATTGCCGGCTTTTTTAGCCGCTTTCCTCAAAGCTACAATTTCAGCGTGTGCCGTAGGGTCTTTATCTATTATACACCTGTTAAACCCTTTGGCGATTATTTTATTGCCTTTTACGATAACCGCGCCTACAGGCACTTCGCCTTTGCCGCGCGCCTTTTCAGCCTCTTTCAGCGCTTCTTGCATAAAATACGCGTCGTTGCCGTTATTGTCAATTTTCACTCTTCACTCTTCACTTTGCCGTTTTCAAGGTGTTTTTCCATAATCTCTCTTATATCTTTCGGAAAACGCACGGGTTTCAGCGATTTATTGACAAAAGGATGCTTTGTTTTGCCGGTTGCCAACAGTTTATCCCCGAGTTTTACTTTGTAAGAACAGGTTATGCTTGCGGCCGTAATTTCCGTAAGGCTTGTTTCTATTGTTATCAAATCGTCGTATTTGGCCGGGTAGTAGTAATCGCATTCGGCGTGAATTACCGGGAAATAAAACCCTTTTTCTTCGATTATTTTGTATTCAAGCCCGGACTCCCTTAAAAACTCGGTTCTGCCCCTTTCAAAAAAAGTAAGATAATTTCCGTAATAAACCATCCCCATTTGATCTGTGTCGGCATAAGCTATTCTTATTTGCAGTACGTTCATAGTTTCTCCGTTATAAATTTTTCAGATTATAACTTTTTTCGTTTTGTTTACTCAAGTATGAACATGGATTCCCGACAGCGACGCTCGGGAATGACGGACAAGAGGGCTGCTCTTTGCCGTTAGCCGCGGCGGGAGTTTTTGATTGCTTTTTGCGCTCGTGCAAAAAGTAACCCGGGTGCATGGGAAGCGCCTGCTTGGAATAAGCGGCAATTTTTTGCTAAAATACGGAAGCTGTTTTAATTTTAACGCAAAAAGAGGGACATATGAACATTCCTGAAGATTTAAAATTTACCAAAACTCACGAGTGGGTAAAAATTGAAGGAAATAAGGCAACCGTAGGCATAACCGACTTTGCCCAGCACGAAATTACCGATGTCGTTCACGTCGAGCTTCCGGAAATTTCCAAAGGCGTTATAAAAGCGCAGCCTGCTGCGGTTATCGAGTCCGTTAAATCGGCTTTTGACATTTATTCGCCGGTCACAGGCAAAATATCGGCTGTCAACGAGGAAGTTTTGGGAAGCCCCGAACTTATAAATCAGGATCCTTACGGCAAAGGCTTTTTGTTTACGGTAGAATTTACAGAGACCGAAAACAACGAACTTACGGCTTTGTTAAGCGCGGAAGATTATAAAAAATTAATCTAAATCTATGGACTACACGCCTAAAAATAAACACGATAAACAAAAAATGTTTGACGTTTTGGGAATCAAAAGCGAAGAAGACCTTTTTGATTCCATTCCCGTTGAGTCAAGGGCAAAACCGTTAAACGTTTCCGGCGGCCATACAGAGCAGGAACTGCTTGAACATTTTAAAAACATCGCCGCCAAAAATAAAACGCTCGTCTCTTTCAGGGGCGCGGGGATTTATGACCATTATATCCCGTCTTTGGTAGGTGAAATTACTTCCCGCAGCGAATTTTGGACGGCCTACACTCCCTATCAGGCCGAAGCCAGCCAGGGTACGCTTCAGGCCATATTCGAATATCAAAGCATGATTTGCGCGCTGACCGGAATGGATGTTTCAAACGCTTCGCTTTACGACGGAGCGACAGCCGCAGCGGAAGCCGCGCTTCTTGCTTTGCGGGTAAGCGGCAGGAAAAAAATTCTTGTTTCTTCCGGTTTAAATCCCGAATATATAAAAACTCTTAAAACTTACCTTCAAAATTTCGATGCAAAAATCGTTCTTCTTGATTTGTCTCCAAACGGGACTGTAGAAAAAGCGACCGTTGACGCTTCTTCGGACGGCGATACGGCCGCGGTAATAGTACAGTCTCCAAACTATTTCGGAATAGTCGAAGATATGCAGGGTTTATCCGAAACGGCAAAAGAGAAAAACGCTTTGTTTACGGCTGTAGTCAATCCGGTATCTCTGGGCGTTTTTCAGGCTCCGGGCGAATACGGCGCGGATATTGCCGTAGGCGAAGGGCAGCCTTTGGGCATTCCTTTAAGCGCGGGCGGGGCAACGTTCGGTTTTATGGCAGTAAGAAAAGGGCTTGAATGGAAAATGCCGGGGCGCATTGTAGGTCAGACAACGGATAAAAACGGAAAAAGAGGCTTTGTTTTGACTTTGCAGTCCAGAGAACAGCATATAAGAAGGGAAAAGGCCACGTCAAACATATGCACAAACGCGTCTTTAAACGCGCTTGCCGCATGCGTTTATATGTCGGGCTGGGGAAACGGCGGTTTTAAAAAACTTGCCGAAACGAATATTTCAAAAGCAAGTTACGCTTTCGGGAAAATAAAAAATATCGACGGCTTCAAAGCCAAGTTCGAACACTCCGTGTTTTTTAACGAATTTGTCATAGAAACTGCCAAAGACATAAAGAAAATAAACAAAGCTTTAATTAAAAACGCTTTCCTGGGGCCGCTTGATCTGTCGGGATCGGGAAAACAGTTTAAGAATTGCATGCTCTTTTGCGTGACGGAACAGAGAACGAAAGGCGAGATAGACAAACTCGTAGAGATACTTGCGAAAGTATAAATGCAAGTTTGTTTAGATCCTGCGGTTTCGCGCAGGGTGACAAATGACGTAAATACATAGGTATAAATATGGAAAAACTTTTAAACGAATTATCATCGCAGTCGGGTTTTGCTTACGATATAAAATGCGACGTTGAAGCCGATTTCTCCATTCCCGAAAATCTTAAAAGGAAATCGGATTTGGGTTTGCCGGGCATTGCCGAAAATGACCTTTTAAGGCATTTTACAAACCTTTCGAGAAAAAATTACGCGCTGAGCACCGTTTTTTATCCGCTCGGCTCTTGCACCATGAAGTATAATCCTTTGATAAACGAAAGAATCGCAAAATACGACGCTTTCAATTCGATACATCCTTGCCAGCCGGCTGAAACCATGCAGGGCATTTTGGAAATAATGCACGGGCTTGAAAAGGATTTGTGCGAAATTTCCGGAATGGATAATTTTTCTTTACAGCCCGCCGCCGGAGCGCACGGGGAATTTACGGGCCTTCTGATAATAGCCGCGCATTTTAGATCGATAAAACAAAAAAGAACGAAAATAATAGTTCCGGATTCGGCTCACGGCACAAATCCGGCATCGGCCGCGTTTGCGGGTTTTGAAATAGTTCCTTTAAAGTCCGAGCCTGACGGCAGCATAGACGTTTCAAAGCTTAAAGAAGTCCTTACAAACGAAGTTGCCGCGATAATGCTTACCGTCCCCAACACTTTGGGAGTTTTTGAAAGCAAAATGCGCGAAATTGCTAAAGCTGTCCACGAAAACGGCTCCCTTTTGTACTATGACGGCGCGAATTTGAACGCGCTTATGGGTTTTGCGCGCCCCGGAGATTTGGGTTTTGACGTTATGCACATAAATCTCCACAAAACTTTTTCAACGCCGCACGGCGGAGGCGGCCCGGGTTCCGGACCCGTCGGGGTCAAATCGTTTTTAGAGCGGTTTTTACCGGTTCCGAGAGTAGAAAAGAAAAACAAAAAGTACGTTTTAAACTATAAAAAAACAAAAAGCATAGGTGCCGTAAAATCTTTTTTCGGCAATTTCCCGGTTATTTTAAGGGCTTATGCATATATCAAAGCTTTGGGCGGAAACGGTTTGAAAAACGCTTCGGCGCAGGCCGTGTTAAACGCCAATTATATGCTTGCGAAATTTAAAGACAAGATAAACGTTCCCGCGGGGACAAGATGTATGCACGAATTTGTTTTGTCGCCGAAAGCCGCTCTGGGCGGCGGCGTCAGAACTTTAGACGTTGCAAAAAGGCTTTTGGATTACGGCTATTACGCCCCGACGGTTTATTTTCCGCTTATTGTCGAAGAAGCGGTAATGATAGAGCCTACCGAGACTGAATCCAAAGAAACTCTGGATAAATTTATAGAAACGTTAAATAAAATAATTTTGGAAGAATCCGTAAACGAACCTCAAAAGGTCAAAGACGCCCCGTCAAACACTCCCGTTACAAGGCTAAACGAAGTGGAAGCCGCCAGAAATCCGATACTCAAGTGGAAAAACCGATAATCTATAATTAGTATTTTCCTTGTCCGTCATCCTGGAATTTTGTTATCGGGAATCCGTTTTTGCTAAAGACAATGATTCCTTATGCCTTTTAACGGAAACTCGGCTCCCGCGTCAAGCGCGCAATGACGGACAAAGTCTTAATATTCTGTTTTGTTTACGGAGCCGCGCCAAACAAAACAGGAAAAATATTTGACAACTGTTTCAAATTGTTTGTATAATCTTCAAATCTTAATAGATCGCGGGGTGGAGCAGCCCGGTAGCTCGTCAGGCTCATAACCTGAAGGCCGCAGGTTCAAATCCTGCCCCCGCAATTATCCTGTAACGACCTTAAAAGGTCGTTATTTTTTATTTATTTTTGTATAATCAGTAATTAAATGATTGCCGACAAGTTAAGTAATTCCTCATTTTATTTAAAATATTTTCCTTTTCTTAAGGAAGCGTTTGATTTTGTCGAAGAAAACAAACGGAACCTTGTTTCTATGCAGGGTAAAATTCGCATCAACTCTTCAATGTACGCGGTAGTCGAGACTTCTGTCCCCAAACCTTTAAGCGCGCAAAAACTCGAAGCGCACAGAAAATACATAGATTTGCAGTACATTATTGAAGGACACGACGTAATCGGACTGAAAAATTTAAGCGGATGCAAAAAGATTTATGCCGGTTATAATGCCGGGAAGGATATAATATTTTACGATGATCGGGCGGATTTTCAAATAAAGCTTCCGGAAAAGCATTTTGCTTTGTTTTTCCCTGATGACGCCCACTCTCCTTTATGCGGCGAATCTCCGGTAAAGAAATGCATAGTAAAGATAAAAACGGATTTATTAAAATGATAAATAAAAAAGTTATTGCGTTTGTGATTCTTTTTGCGCCGTCATTATGTTTTGCCGCGTTTTCGGATTCCGGGCTCGGCACTTCCGGGGCGGCATTTCTCAAATTGGGAGCTGGAGCCCGCGCCGCGGCCATGGGCGGAGCTTTTACTTCCGCGGAAAACTATTCTTCGGACGGTATGTATTGGAATCCCGCCGGACTTGCCTTCAGTTCTAAAAAAGATTTGACCTTGATGTATTCCTCGTATTTCGAAGATATTTCTTACGAATGGCTTTCTTTTTCAATGCCTACCGAATACGGAGTTTTCGGTGCGGCGTTTCAGTACCTTTCTTACGGCAGCATTCGCGGAACGGATATAAACGGCCTTGAAACTTCCGATTTTTCGCCTTACGATTTGGCGGTTTATTTGTCTTATGCCAGGGGGTATAAATTCGGCGATTCGTCAAAACTTGGATACGGGGCGAATTTAAAGTACGTTTACTCCAAAATCGACAATTCCGCTTCGGCTTTCGCAATCGACGCGGGAGCCGCATATACTCTGAAAGACGGCATAACTTCTTTCGGCGCGGTTTTGCAGAATATGGGAACGGCTCTCAAATATAACGAAGAAAAAGAATCGCTGCCTTTAATGTTCAAACTCGGCGCGTCAAGAATTTTCAAAGAAGTTTTTCTGGCATCTTTCGATATAATTTTTCCGTCCGATAACAGCGTTTTGGCGGCTCTGGGCGGGGAGTATAAAATCCGCGTAATCGAAGCCGCTGACGTATTTTTAAGGGCAGGGTATGACTTAAAATCAAAAGACGTTCCGGGCTTTACCGGCTTTAACGCGGGTTTCGGCGTAAGGTATCTGGATTATGTTTTCGATTACGCTTTTTCCCCGTACGGAGATTTGGGAATCGTTCACAGGGTCTCTCTGGGAATACAGTTCGGCGGCATGCATTCCGGCGGTTCTGCCGCGGTAAAACCGAAAAAAGAACGCAAGAAACCGAAAAACGAAGAAGAAAGAAGCGCGCCGGCAAGTTCCGGGCGTTCTTCGGAAACGTATAAACCTGCCGGACAGAAAGAATCCGAACCGGAAAACCGGGAGTTTGAAGCGGCCAAAAGCTATTATAATGTCGCGGTTTTGAATTTTGTGTCAAAATCGGTTCCCAAAAGCGAATGCGGCATATACGCGTCGATGCTCAGAAAAGCTTTGTCCGATACGGACAATATGTTCCCGGTAGACAAAAGCGTTACCGACAGTGTTTACGGCGGAAACTCAACGCCGTCATCGGGTGAAATTTTTTCTATAGCGAAAGCGTCCGGCGCCGATAAAATCATAGCGTGTTCCGCGGCAAAAACAGACAAAGGGCTTCATTTCGCGGTCTCGGTTTACGATATCGAGTCGTCAAGCGTGCAAAAATACGGCATTATAAGCGATGATTCTTTTGCCGACGTGCAGAGAAAATTAAGAGAGTTTGTAAATATTTTGAGCGGAGAATGATATGATTATAGGTTTTACCGGTTCGTATTGTTCGGGCAAAGACACGGTCGCGGATTATATAGTCAAAAATTACGGCTACGGACATTATTCGCTTTCCGACGTCATAAGAGACTCTATGAAAAGCGAAGGCATCGAGCCGACAAGGGAAAATCTTATAGTTTTCGGCACTAACCTGCGCGCCGAAAACGGTAACGGCGTTCTCGCGAAGAAAGTTTTAGGCCTGATGGGAAAAGAGCGGAATTACTGCATTACTTCAATAAGGCATCCGGATGAAGTTTCGGAACTTAAAAAAAGAAAAGATTTCATTTTGATAAATGTCGACGCTCCGCAAAGCGTGCGTTTTGAAAGGATGAAAAAAAGGAAAAGGCCGGGCGACCCCGAAACGCTTGAAAAATTTATAGAGCTTGAAAAAAAAGAGTCGCAGCCGTCGGGTTCCGGACAGCAATTGACAAAAACCGCCGGAATGGCGGATATGACTTTTATAAACGATTACGGCAGCCTTGACGAGCTGCAAGCCGGAATCGACAAACTTTTAAAGCAAATATCCGAAAAAAATGTCTGAAATATTTGACGTTATCGTTATAGGAGCAGGACCTTCCGGAATGATCGCCGCCATAGCTGCCGGCGAAAGAAACCTCAAAACTTTACTGCTTGAAAAAAAATCCCGTCCCGGAATTAAACTTTCCATTACCGGAAAAGGAAGATGCAATCTCACAAACAGCGCCGATATCGGCGAATTCGTAAAGTGTTTCAGAAACGGAAAGTTTTTGTACGCGGCTTTTAACGCGTTTTCCAACGAAGACCTGATATCTTTTTTTGAAAACCTCGGAGTGCAGTGCAAACTTGAAAGGGGCGGACGTTATTTCCCCGAAAGCGGAAAAGCTTCGGATATCGCCGCCGCTTTGGCAAAACGCGCTAAAATTTTTTCAAAAATAATTACAGGGACGCAGGTAAAATCGGTGTCGAAGCGGAAAGACGGATTGTTTGAAGTTTTTGCGGGCGGCGGTTCGTTTGTTTCGAAAAACGTCATAGCGGCGTGCGGAGGACTTTCTTATCCGTCAACCGGTTCTACGGGCGACGGATATGAAATTGCCGAAAATTTCGGGCATACGGTAAAAGAGCTTTCGGCGGCTTTGGTGCCTTTGGTTCTGGACAGCCCTTATTTGAAGGAATTGAGCGGGCTTAAACTTAAAAATGTCGGAGTTTCCGTTTTAAACGGGAAAAAAACTTTAGCCGAAGAATTCGGGGAAGCGGAATTTACCGTATTCGGCGCGGACGGCCCGGTAATTCTCACTTTGAGTTCGCTTACTGGCGAAGAAATAAAAAAATCGGAGCTGTTTTTATCCGTAAATTTTAAACCCGCGCTTTCTCCGGAACAGTTAAATCTGCGTTTGCTGAGAGAAATCGACAAATTCGGGCAGTATCCGGTCAAAGATATGCTTAAAGAACTCCTTCCGGTCCGGCTTATAAAGCCTTTTTTAAATTATTGCGGAATCAATATCGCAAAAAAATGTTCGCAGATAAACAAAGCCGACAGGGAAAAGATTTCCGCGTCTCTTTTTGATTTCAGGTTCAAAATCAAAGGCGTAAAGGACATAAAAGAGGCCATTGTGACTAGGGGCGGAGTATCCGCGGATGAAATAGAGCAGAAGACTATGCAGTCTAAACTTGTCAAAGGCCTTTATTTTTGCGGCGAAATGATAGACGTTGACGCTCCCACCGGCGGTTTTAATTTGCAGGCGGCTTTTTCAACGGGTTATTTGGCCGGAAAATCCGTTAATGGCGGGGAATGAGGAGTCAGGAGCGATTGCGCGTAAGTATTTATAAACTTGCCGGTTCACTCCCGGCTTCTCATTTCTGATTCCTGACTGTTTTAAAAAAGGGGGATGAAATTGAGTGTTTTTGAAGCGGTTATGATGGTTTGTTTCGGGTTTGCGTGGCCTTTTTCAATATATAAATCGTATAAATCCAAAAGCAATAAAGGCAAGAGCCTGTGGTTTTTGGTAATTGTGCTGACAGGTTATTCGTGCGGGATAATACATAAGGTTTTTTATAACTTCGATTATGTTATAATTTTATACGCGCTGAATTTTATGCTTGTGTTTGCCGACTCGTGCCTGTATTTCAGAAATTATCTTTTGGAGAGGGCAAAAATATGAAAGAAAAAATAAAGGCGATGGTAAAGTGCCGGATTTTTAGCGGGATACCGGAAGAAGATATAGAATCCATGCTGCGCTACCTAAAGCCTAAAATCAAAAAATACAAAAAGGGTTCGCACATAATTAATATAGGAGACGTTATTACCGACGTGATAGTAATTTTGGAAGGCGGCGTGCAGCTGGTTAAGGAAGACCTTTTGGGCGCGCGCTCTCTAATAGCTCATTACGGGGCGGGAGAATCCCTTTTTGAGACGTCGGCTTCCGTTAAAACAAAAGGTTATTTCGGCTGCTATGTTACATGCAATTCTCTTATAATGTCCATTCCCTTTGAAAATATTATGAGAGTTCCGCGGTCGTTAAAGCTGTTCAACGCGCAAATTGTCAAAAACCTTATTTCGATACTTGCCGAAAAGTCCTTAAGCATTTATATGCAGCTTGAACACGCAAGCAGGCATGATATCAGAAAAAAGCTGCTTTCTTACCTGATATTTCAAAAGGAGAAAGCCGGTACGGACGAATTTGTCATCCCTTTGAGCAAAACCGATTTGGCCGATTTCCTTTTTATAAACAGAAGCGCGATGACCAGGGAACTTGCTTCTATGAAAAAAGACAATATTATAAGTTTTAAGGGCAGAAAATTTACGATTAAAAAAACGAATTGAAAAGAGATCTCATAGCGGTAAAAACGTTTCAATTAATCTTAAAATTATATAAAATCTCTTGAAATGACTAAAACAATAAGAAATGCCGCCGCCGTTTTTTTTGTCCCGGCAGTTGCGGCAGCCGCATATACCCTGATTAAAACTTTTTTGTCGTTTTCGGCGTCAAGCGGAAATAAACATATGCCTTTTTGGGCGGGAATATTTTGTTACGCCGTGCTTCATGCGGCGTTTTATAAGCCTTTAAAAACATATATTTTCGGTCACGAACTCTCGCACGCCGTTGCGGGTCTTTTAAGCGGCGCGAGAATAAAAAAGTTTAAAGTCGGGAAACAATCCGGAAGCGTCGTTTTGACGAAAGACAATATATGGATAACGCTTGCTCCGTATATGTTTCCGATATACGTTTTTGTTTTGATAATAGCGTATTTAATGCTGGGCTGGGCAGCGGATATAAGGCTTTTTTACGGGTATTTTCTTTTTCTTGCCGGTTTTTTAATAGCTTTCCATGCAGCTTTAACGGTATAGATCTTAAGCATAGGCCAGCCCGATTTAAAAGTTTACGGAGTGTTCTTTTCTTATGTGGTAATTGCGGCCGTAAACGTCGCGGTATTCGGGCTGCTTATGGCTATGGCTTTTCCGGACGCGGTGAATATTAAAGTTTTTTTTATGGAAATTTTCCGAAACTCCATAGGGATATATGTTTTTCTATATGAAGGCGCGGCGCAGATTGTTACCGCTTTTCGGGAGACGGCATAATAGCTTATAACGGAAATATTGAAAATACTATGCCCGGCATAAAATTACACAAAAACAGGGGTTTACAAAGTTATGTTTAGCGTTCCGGCGGACGAGCTGAAAAGAAAAGGGTTTCATTTGCTGTCGCTTATATACGTTATAGCGTATATGTACCTTTCAAAACCCGCGGTGATTTTGGGGCTGGGTATTGCCATAGCGCTTGTGATTACGCTTGAAGTTTTAAGGTTTAAAGTTCCGGTTTTTAATGATTTTTTTTGCCGGAATTTTAAAGGTTTTTACAGGCCGGAAGAGGCGAAAAAGGTAAGCGGCCTTATAGGCACTTTGTCCGGAGCTTTGATTACCGTCGTTTTGTTTCCGAACAGATATATGGTGCTTGCAAGTTTTTTATATCTGGTCTTCGGAGATTCTGCCGCGGCGCTTGCCGGCAAAAGCGTCGGGAAGCATAAATCGTTTGCGGGAAAAAGCATCGAAGGAAGCGCGGCCTGTTTTATAGTCTGCTTTATTGCAGGTTTATTTATTTTTAACTGGAAATTCGCTTTGGCCGGCGCGTTAATCGCCGCGGCCGTAGAAGCCGTTCCGTGGAAAATAAACGACAATTTCTGGATGCAGATCGTAAACGCCGGGCTTTTGACGCTGCTCTCGGGAGTTATGATATGGACAAAATAATTTCCGTGGAAGTAAAAAATCTTGTCAAAAAGTACGGAAATTTCGAAGCCGTTAAAGACATAAGTTTTGACGTAAAAAAAGGCGAAATATTTTCTTTTCTGGGTCCTAACGGAGCCGGAAAAACCACTACGGTAAAAGTTTTAACCGGGCTTTTAAAGCCTTCGTCCGGCGAAGTTTCTGTTTTGGGAATGGATGTCCTGCGCGGCATAGATAAAATAAAAAGCAGAATAGGTTTTGTGCCCGACCAGCCTTACGTTTATCCGTATCTGACGGCTTTTGAGTATATGCGTATGATAGGCGACATATATAAAGTCCCTGTCGAAAAGCAGCAAAAAATGATTCCCGAACTGTTTGAAATGTTTGAACTTGACGGGCGTTCGGGCGAAATAATAGACTCTTTTTCCCACGGAATGAAACAAAAACTGGTGATTTCCGGAGTCCTTTTGCATGATCCCGAAATAATGTTTCTTGACGAACCTCTTGTGGGGTTAGACCCGGCAAGCGCAAGGCTTGTAAAAGACATTTTCGTGAGACTGGCAAAGAGCGGTACGACCGTTTTTATGTGTACTCACGTATTGGATATAGCGCAGAAGCTTTCAGACAGAATATGCATTGTGAACGGCGGCAGGATTTTGGCTTTGGATACGTTTGAAAACCTGAAAAAAAATTATGCTTCGGATTCCGATTTAGAGTCCGTATATCTGGGCATAGTGGGCGGAACCGGCGGAAAACAAATAAAAATGCTTGACGGTATTTAATGTTATATCTTGTAAAAATATCTCTTCTGTCTTTAAAGAATAAAATTTCTTCGCTTAAATTCTCCGAAGATTTAAAAGCCGCTTTTTTCATTTTTATAGGAATAAATCTCGTTTTAATCGTTTATGCCGGTTCGTATTCTTTGCTGAAATACGTAAACTCCGCGGCGGTCGCGGGCCCTCTGATAGCAAACAAAATAACCGCTTTGATGTTTCTTACCGCTTTTTTGATGACAGCGCTTTCGGCCGTTATAGTTTCTTTTTCTTCGATTTATTTCGGGAAAGACTTAAAGCTTCTTTTGTATCTTCCCGTGAAAACCGCCGCGATATTTTCTTTTAAGGCTTTAAACGCTTCTTTTTACGCCTCGTGGATGGTTTTTGCCGTTTTAATGCCTTTTCTTTTCGCTTTCGGAACGGTCAAAAACGCGGGTGTATGGTTTTACGTCTTTGCGCCCGTTTTTGCAGTCCCGTTTTTGGCGTCTGCAAGTTTTGCCGGAACCGCTTTTTCCGTGATAATAATGAAATTCTTTCCGGCCGCGAAAATAAGAAACATAATGTTTGTCACGGGCGCGGTTTTTTTTACGGCGCTTCTGGCGGTTTTAAGGCTTACGTATTCGCAAAAACTTATAAGCACTGAAGGGTTTGCGCTTTTATCGCAGTATTTGAGCTATCTTGACGCTCCTACAGCGAAAGTTTTGCCGTCATGGTGGTATGCCGGCTCCATTTTCGGGCTCGCCTCCGGAAACTTAAGCAGCACTCTGGCTTATTTTTTTATGCTTTTAGCCGGCGCTGCCTCTATGTGGGCGGTTTTGAAGATATTTGCGAAAAAATATTTTATAGACGGTTTAAACGAAGGCCAGGCTTTTGCGGCGTCAAAGATAAAAAAAGAAAATTACTCGGTTTCCTCCCCGTTTTCGTCGCTTTTAAAAAAGGACTTGAAAGTTTTTTTCAGGGATTCCGGACAATGGTCGCAGATTTTGATCATAGCGTCGATAGTGCTTGTGTATCTTTTCAGCATGTATAAGCTGTCTTTCGAAACGTTGAAAATGCACAACGTTATGTCTTTGGTCAACTGCGCGCTTGTGTGGTTTGTGGCTACAGCCGCCGCTTTAAGGCTTTCTTTTCCGCTTATAAGCCTGGAAGGCGAAAGTTTTTGGTTTTTGCTTACGGTTCCCGTAGGAAAGTTTAAAATTTTTACGGAAAAAATATTGTTCGGAACGCTTCCCGTATGCGCGGTTTCTGTTATTTTGATCGCCGTTACGAATTATATCATGTCCATATCCGCGCCGGTTTTTATTTTTACCGTTTCGGCTACCGTTTTTATATCCGCGCTTATAGGCTGCGCTTCCGTTTCTATAGGCTCGATACTGCCGAAATTCAATTATTCGAGCATTCCGCAGATAGAGTCGTCGCTCGGCGGCCTTGTTTTTATGCTTTTTTCTTTTTTTGTCATAATGGTAAACATATTTATAATAATGCAGCCCGTAAAATTGTTTTATTCGGGCCTTTATTCGCCTGAAGTTTTCGTAAAATATTTTATCTTAACGGTTTTGGTCAACTTATGTTTTTCTGCAATCGTTTTTTCGGCAGGATATAACTCTTTCGTAAGGATTGAAAAATGAAACGCGCCGCCGCCCTTATTTTAATTTTTTTCTGTGCAGTTTGTTTTACATTTGCGGAAGATAAAATTTTCTACACGGACGGGCCGAGAACGTCAAAAAAAATAGCCCTTACTTTTGACGACGGTCCCGGAAAAGCCACTGAAAGGATACTTGAGGCGCTCAAAGAGAAAAACGTGAAAGCCACTTTTTTTATGGTAGGCATACAGGCGGAAAAAAATCCGAATCTGGCGAAAAAAATTTTTGATGCCGGGCACGAGATTCAAAGCCACACGTATTCGCATATGAATTTTTACAAATACGCTCAGGAAGACAAGGCGGAAAAAATGAAGGAAGAACTTTTAAGAGCGGAAAAGGCCATAGAAGAAAACGCGGGAGTCAAGCCTTACCTTGTGAGGTTTCCTTACGGTTATTCCAGAGACGACGCCAAAAAAACGGCTTCGGAAAACGGATATAAAATGATTAACTGGTCTTTCGGGCTGGACTGGGTCAAAAAACTCGACGGGGAAGACGTATATAAAAAATACGTTTCAAACATAAGAAGCGGCGCGGTTTTTCTCATACACGATTTGAATTATAACGAGGCGTTTCTTTCTTTTATAGGCGATTTTATAGACGAAATAAAGTCCCGCGGATACGAGCTTGTTACCGTAAGCGAGATGTTCGGGTTTAACAAATAAAAGGAGACCGGCATGGCTGACATTTTAATCGTGTCTTTGGCAAAAAGGAATGAAACGGCGGTTAAAACGCAGGAACTTCTTACGGATTTCGGATGCATTATAAAAACGCGGCTCGGCCTGCATGAAAGCGGCGCGGCATGCGCCGACAGAGGAATTATAATACTCGAACTTGCCCCGGACGCCGAAAAAATTTACGAGCTTACGAAAAAACTCGAAACCGTAGAAGGCGTCAAAACGAAATTCGTTTCGATATAGCGTCCGTAAAATATACGGGCTTTGCCGCTTTTTGAAGCGGAACGCTTTTCTTATCCGCGCGCGTAAAGCAGCTGCGGCGGCGGTTGAAAAAACAAGAAAAGTTTTGTATATTAGTCCAACGGTCAATCGGCCGTTACTTTGCTTTATGCCCGGCATAAGGCTAAACCTGCGGACGCAGTGTCCGCGAGGAAATCCAAAAAGGAGGTGTAAATAATGAACTACGAAAGCACTTTTATCTGTTCCCCGGAACTTCCGGTCGAAAAAGTTGAAGAACTTACCGCAAAAGTCTCGAAAATCGTCGAATCTTCCAACGGCACGGTCAAAACCGTACAACAGCTCGGAAAGAAAAGATTTGCTTATCCCATCAACAAATTCCGCGAAGGAAGCTATGTTTATATGGAGTTGAGCGGAGAAGGCGGCATGATCGGAACGATTGAAAACTTTTTGAAGCTGAACGACGGAGTCATAAGATTCCTCACCGTTAAAGTCGAAAAGAAAAAAGTTGCGGCAAAGACCGCTGCGAAAGCGGCCGCGCCTGCGGCTCCGGAGGTAAAACAAGATGAACCAGCAGCAGAACAGTCTCCGCTTGCCTGAGCAAAATAACGTAATGATGATAGGAAGGCTTACCAGAGACCCCGAACTTAGGCGCACCGGTACGGGAAAAGCGGTCTGTTCTTTCGACATCGCAATAAGCAGAAGATTCAAAGACCAGGTCACCGGCGAATGGAAAGACGCCGACCCTACGTTTGTCCCTATTGTAGTTTGGGGAGACATGGCCGAAAGGTGCGGGGATCGTTTGAAAAAAGGCATTCCCGTTCACGTGGAAGGAAGGCTCCAGACCAATAAATGGGAAGGGGCGGACGGATCAAAAAGGAGCCGTCTCGAAGTTATAGCTTCAAGAGTGCAGTTTTTGTCGATCGTGAAAGCGGAATCCGCCGCGGCGATAGGCGCAAAGCCGGCTGAAGATTCTTCGGCCGCGCCGGAAAGCCAGGCATCGTCAAACGACGGCGACGATTATGAAGACATACCGTTTTAACGGTAATTAAAAGGTTCGTCATGCCGCAGCGGTTTTAAAGTACGGAACCTGAAATGAATTCGGCGTGACAAATCGGAAAAAATTAAGGATACAATCATGGCATTTATAAAAAAACCTGCAGGCCAGCCCAGACCTCACGGCGCGCAAGGCGCCGAAGGACAGGGGCGTCCCGGCGGAAAGTTCAGAAAGGGCGGTCCTATAAGAAGGAAAGTCTGCCGTTTCTGCGCAGACAAGATTGAAATAGATTACAAGAATTTAAGTTTGCTTCGCGCTTTCGTAACCGAAAAAGGAAAAATCCTTTCGGGACGCATAACGGGAACATGCGCGAAACATCAGAGAGAACTCGATACGGCTGTAAAAAGAGCGAGAATGCTTGCTCTCCTGCCGTTTACGGTTAACTAAGAGAGGAAAAAATGAAAGTCATATTAAGGTCTGACATTACCAATGTCGGGCGCCAAGGCGAAGTTAAAGACGTTTCGCCGGGTTTTGCAAGAAATTATCTTGTTCCGCAGAATCTTGCCATGGAAGCCACGGCTCAAAATCTCAAGATTTGGGAAAGAGAAAGGGTAAAGCTTGAAAAACAGCGCGAAGAAATAATTAACGCCGCAAAAGAAATTGCCGGTAAGATTTCGGCCGAAGAGTTCGGAATTAAGGTCAAGATAGGCGAAAACGGAAAAATATTCGGTTCCGTAACGACTGCCGGCCTTTCGAAACTTTTCGAAGAAAAGGGTTTTAAAGTCAATAAACGCGACATTTTGCTTTCCGACAACATTAAAGAAACCGGAAATTACGAGATAAGCGTAAGGCTTCATCCCGAAGTTACGGCGAAAATAAAACTTTCCGTCACCGGCGAGAAAGAATAGAAATACGAGGCATGGATGCATAGATGCCCGGATGCGCGGTAAAGACAAACGCTGCTGCCGTGCATCCGTGCATCCGGCTTCCAAGCATCTTAACTGTTTATGGCTACTAACCAAACCATCATCGAAAAAGTACCTCCCCAGGCTATAGACGCCGAAATGGCGGCGTTGGGAGCCATGCTTATAGAAAAAGAGGCGGTCATAAGGCTTGCCGACGTAATAAACGCCGAAGACTTCTACAAAGAAATCCACAAACAAATTTATTTGACGGCCAGAGACCTTTTTCTCGAAAATCAGCCCGTGGATATAATTACGGTTTCCGACAGGCTTAAAAAAAACGGAATGTTTGCGGAAGCCGGCGGAGTTTCTTATCTCACCTCTCTTATAGATTCCGTGCAGACAGCTGCAAACGTCGAACATTACGCGAACATTATACGCGACAAGGCGATACTCCGGCGTCTTATAAACGCGGGTTCGGAAATAGTGACCGAAGCTTTTAACGAAAAGTTTCCTCCCGACGAAATTTTAGATAAATCCCAGGCGGCTTTGTTTGACATTGCGAAAACAAAAAACGACAGGGGTTTTTCCAAAGTTTCAGACCTTGTAAGGCCTACCCTCAAAATTCTTGAAAAACTTCATTCCGACAAAAGGGACATTCCGGGTCTGCGCACGGGCTTTAGCGAGCTTGACGCAAAAACCGCGGGGCTTCAAAATTCCGAACTTATAATTCTTGCCGCCCGCCCTTCCATGGGAAAAACTTCTTTTGCGCTAAACATAGCTGAACACGTCGCGCTTGAAGAAAAAAAGCCGGTCGCGATATTTTCGCTTGAAATGTCCAAAGAATCTCTTGTCATGAGGCTTTTGTCTTCGGTAGCAAGAGTAAACGCGCAGGATTTAAGAAAAGGCAGATTCCAGCCTTCGGACTGGAGCAGGCTTACCGGCGCGGCGCATAAGATAGCGGAATCTCCGATTTATATAGAAGACAGCTCGGATTTAAGCGTCATAGAGCTCCGTTCAAGGGCAAGAAGGCTTGCCACCGAACTCGAATCGAAAAAAACGCCGCTGTCATTGATAGTAATAGATTACATACAAATTATGCGCGGTTCCGGAAGAAATGCCGAGTCGCGCCAGCTTGAAGTCGCGGAAATTTCAAGGTCTCTTAAAGGTTTGGCCAGAGACTTAAAAATCCCGGTAGTAGCGCTTTCGCAGCTTTCAAGAAAAACGGAAGACAGAGGGCAAAACAAGGAGCCGCAGCTTTCCGATTTGAGAGATTCGGGAGCGATAGAGCAGGATGCCGACGTTGTGGCGTTTGTTCACAGGGAAGGATATTATAAGCCCGAAGATCCGGACTTAAAAACTTCGGCGACAGTAATTATAGGAAAACAGAGAAACGGGCCTACGGGTAGAATCCAGCTTGTTTTTGAAAGCGAATTTACGAAATTTTCAAATCCGAGCGGAAGAACGGACTACGATAGTTAGTTTGAAGTGTTAAGAGTGAAGTTACTGTCTTTTAAAAGAGGGAACAATGAAAACTCAACCGCCGCCTGCCGGCGCAAAAACCGCAAGAGTCAATAACTCAAAAGTCAAAAAACCAACCGGCAAGAAAACGATCGCCGAAAAAGAAAAAATCAGGATCCACGAAAAACCTGTCATTATTGCCGTAAAAAACAGACCGCAGGTTTTTTTTCGCCAGAATTGGGTCGAAGTGGACAAAAGCGATTTTCATTTTAACCTGAAAAAAATAAAAGATTATCTGGCAAAAGACACAAAAATTATGCCCGTGATAAAAGCCAACGCTTACGGACACGGCGGAATAGCTTTGGCCAAAGAAGCGCAGTATGCCGGCGTCGCTTATATAGGCGTTTCATCGCTTGAGGAAGGAATTTCGTTCCGCGAAGCCGGAATAAAAAGCAATATTTTGATTTTGGGAAATATTTTCCCTTTGGACAATCTTCAGGTCGCGGCAGTCCATTCTTTAACTCCGACGATTTCCACTATGGCGGGAGTCTCGGCTCTGGAAGATTTGGCGGTCCGTTTAAACAAGAAACTTTCTTTCCATTTGGAAATAGATACCGGTATGGGCAGAATCGGCGCTTTGCCCGATGCCGCTTATTCTTTGCTTCAAAAAATCGCGCAGACCCCGGAAATAAATATGACCGGAATGTACACGCATTTTGCCGTTGCCGACACCGACCCCGTATTTACGCAGTCGCAGCTTGACGCGTTTTCAAAAGTCGTACGGTTCGCGCGGCAGGCTTTGGGTTTGAAATTTATCGCCCACGCCGCAAATTCGGCAGCGCTTTTCAGAAACAAAAGAACGCATCTCGATATGGTGCGTCCCGGAATAAGCCTTTACGGATTAAGCCCTTTTAAGTCCGCCGAAAGGTTTATAAAGTTAAAACCCGTTTTGACGTGGAAAACCAAAATAACTTATTTAAAGCGCGTTCCTTCCGGTTTTTGCGTAAGTTACGGAAGAACTTACGTTACAAGCAGAGAATCCGTCATAGCCACTATCCCGGTAGGATACGCCGACGGTTACAGCAGGCTTTTGTCGAATAAAGGCGACGTTTTGGTGCGCGGCAAAAGATGCCCCATAGCCGGAAGAGTGACTATGGATATGACGATGATAGACGTTACCGGAGTAAAGGGAGTGGCGGTCGGAGACGAAGTCGTTCTTATAGGCGCGCAGGGAAAAGAACAGATAAAAGCCGACGAACTCGCAAAGATCCAGGAAACGATAAATTATGAAATCACATGCGCCATATCCCCGAGAGTGCCGAGAATAGTAGTTTAAAAAATATGGTTAACGAAAATATTGCAACAATCGTAAGAGCAAGACGGCTTGTAAGAAAGACCGCGAAATTTTCTTCGGAGTCCGTCTATTCTTTTTTTGGAAGTATCGGGCTTGCCGCGCAAAGAACCGGCGAAACTCTTTTATGGATATTAAAAGGCAAAATATCTTTAAAAGATACCGTATCGCAAATGGTGGAGATGGGTTGGCGGTCGTTTCCGATAATATTTCTTACGTCTTTTTTCACGGGTATGGTTCTGGCTCTTCAGATGGGGTCTTCCACGGCAAACCTTTTTAACGAGCCGGTTTACGTCGGGATGATAGTCGGTTTTTCTCTTGTGCTTGAGCTTGGCCCTGTCCTTACGGCGGTTGTCGTTGCCGGAAGAATAGGCGCGGCGATTACCGCGGAAATCGGCACGATGAAAGTTACCGAGCAGCTTGACGCTTTATACACTTTAGGCACAAACCCGATAAAATATTTGGCGGTTCCCAGATTTGTCGCATGTATTTTAATGCTTCCTCTTCTCACCGCCATGGCCAATATAATAGGCATATACGGCGGCCTTATAGTTACCGTAACCACTTGGGACGTGCCGTCCGGAGTTTATTGGAACGACATTTTGAGCTTTATGACGGCAGGTACGTTTTTTCACGGTTTCATAAAATCTTTTTTCTTTGCTTTTATAATAGTAAGCGTGGCGTGCCACAAAGGTTTTTCAACGGAAGGCGGAGCCGAGGGAGTGGGAAAAGCAACCACGAGTTCGGTCATGATATCTTTGGTTATGATTTTGGTTTCGGATTACTTTTTATCCGCGGTGCTTGTGGCACTTGGAGTTAAATGACAAAAGCGGGCTGTAAATCCTTTCTTTTGTCATCCCGCGCGGTAGCCGCAGGATCCGTTAATTTATAGATTCTGCGGAAAACAGAGTTTCCGCGGAAATACAAATTCGGTTTGTTAAACTGTTCTTAAAAATTATAAAATATACGGGAAATTGAATGATAAAAGTGCAGGATTTGTCTAAACAGTTCGGTTCGAAGCGCGTGCTTCGCAACGTCAACCTTGAAGTAAACGACGGCGAAACGGTCGTTATAATAGGCGCTTCCGGGACCGGCAAAAGCATAATGCTCAAAAACATAGTCGGCCTTATAAAACCGACTTCCGGCGCTATTTACGTTGACGGCGTTGACATAACGAAATGTTCCTCAAACGATCTTCACGAATCCCAAAAGAAAATGGGGTACGTTTTTCAGGAAGCGGCTCTTTTCGATTCGCTGACAATAGAAGAAAACGTGGCGTTTGGGCTCAGGACTCTTACAAATCTCGGGGAAGACGAAATCATAAACCGCGTTGCCCATTGCCTTGAGATGGTGGGGCTTGAGAACGTGGAAGATCTTAAGCCTTCCGAACTTTCCGGCGGGATGAAAAAAAGGGCGGGTATCGCAAGAGCCATAGCGTATCAGCCAAAATACATATTGTACGACGAACCGACAACCGGGCTTGATCCCATAATGACCGACGTTATAAGCGATTTGATAATAAGCCTGCGCAAGCATTTAAAGATTACGTCCATAGCCGTTACGCATGATATGAAGTCGGCGTATAAAATTGCCGACAGAATAATGATGCTTTACAAAGGCGAAGTTATTTTTAACGGCACGCCCGAAGAAACGAGAAAGACGGATAATGCCGTCGTCAGGCAGTTTGTCGAAGGTTCAAGCCGCGGCCCTATAGAAACGGACAGAACTTTCAAGGAAATGGAAAAAATATGAAAAACCAGTTGAAACTCGGTATTTTTGTGGTTGCAGGGTTTATCGCGATTGCCGTTTCTATAATTGCCGTAGGAAGTTTGTCCCTTAAAAAAACTTACGGCGTTTACGTATTGTTTCCTAACGCTTCCGGGCTTTTGCATAAAGCAAAGGTAAAAATAGCCGGCGTTGACATAGGTCTGGTAAGCGGCGTAAATCTTCAGGACGGCAAAGCAAAACTGCACCTGAGAATAAACGAAGACGTAACTTTATACAAAAACGCGACCGCGTCAATAGTTTCCATGGGAATTATCGGCACGAAATATATAGAGGTGATTTCGGGAGACTCCGGTTTTGAAAAGATTAAAGACGGAGATACGATAACCTCTACGGCAGGCACGTCTATGGAAGACACTTTAAACGCTTTGGCCGATAAAATAAGCAAAGCTTTTGAAGGTACCGGCAAAGACGGCGATATGTTTGCAAACCTTGCCGAGGCCATTTACGATTTAAAGCTCGTTATGAAAAATATATCGGAGCAGAACGGGAAAATCGCTTCGGCCATAGGCAATATAGACAAGTTTTCGGGAGATATTGCCCAGATAACGGACAGAAATAAGGATTATATCAATGACTCTGTCGCAAGCCTCAGAGATATGTCCGTGAAACTCGATATGATAGTTTCGAAAATTTATGAAGGCAACGGCGTGTTATCGGCTTTAATAAACGACCCGCAGATCGGCGGCGATTTAAAAGAAACCATGGCAAACGCGAAAGAAACCATGGTCAGCGCTAAAGAAACCGTTAAAAGCCTTCAGGATACGGTCGGCAGGGCGGACAAACTTCAGTTTATGTGGGATTATACGGGCAGATACAATATAAAAGACGCAAAGTTCAGAAACGATTTGGGCATAACCATAATGCCGAGCGAACATAAATTTTATCGCGTAGGCCTGTCGAATGTCGCAAACAGCGCGGACATTAAAGAGCAGTCCGAGAGAGACACGATAAACAGGCTTGACGCTTTGATAGGCTTCAGATCTAAAAACGCCGAAGTTTACGCCGGCGTAATGCGCAGCAAAGCGGGAGTCGGAGCGGGATATTCTTTCTTTGAGCCTATATATGCGCCTTACAGGACTTTGCAGGCTTTCGTAAACGTTTACGATATGGGAAGAAAGGAAAGGGGAGGCCCGGAAATAGACGCCGGCGCGCGCGTGGGCATAACAAAGTGGCTTTACGCGGGAGTTATGGTTGAAGACGCTTTGTATAAAACCGCGGTTACTCCTTTTATAAAACTTGAAATAAACGACAGGGATTTGGCGTCGCTTCTGGGGATTATAAGCATTGCGGCGGTAGCCTCAAGATAAATACAGAAGAGTGAAGATTGAAGAACGTGAAGAGTGAAGTTAATGTGTTTTCGCAAAACGAAAACGAAGTCTTCACTCTCCGCTCTTAACTCTTCACTCTTTTTGTAAAGCGGTTTTTATATATAAAACTACATTTGAAGATAAAACAATGAAATCGAAATTGAAGTCCAAATTTATGTGCCAGCAGTGCGGATACGAGTCTGCGCAGTGGCTGGGAAAATGTCCGGGCTGCGCGTCGTGGAACAGTTTTACGGAAGAGAAATTTTCCGCTTCCCCGAAAAACGCTCCCGCATCAAGGCAGCTTACCGGCTTTTCTTCGGAAGTCCTGAAACTCAAAGACGTTTCCGTAAAAGAGTTTACCCGTTATAAAACCGGCATAAAAGAGTTTGACAATATGATAGGCGGGGGAGTCGTTCCCGGGTCGCTTATATTGCTTGGCGGAGCTCCGGGAATAGGCAAATCAACGCTTATGCTTCACGTTTCGGACGCATTAAGCCCTGCCGGGACGGTTTTGTACGTGTCCGGTGAAGAGTCTCTTTCGCAGGTAAAATCAAGAGCGGAACGCCTTAAGGTAAAAAAAGAAAATATTTTTCTCGCTTCCGAAACAAACCTTCAAAACATAATAGACGCGGTAAATAAAACCGAACCGAAATTTCTGGTTATAGATTCCATACAGACCACTTATCATCCGGAACTTGCCGGCGCTCCCGGGACCGTGGGGCAGGTAAGGGAAACCGCGGCGGAACTTTTGCGCATAGCAAAGTCCAAAAACATAACCGTTTTTCTTTTGGGGCACGTAACGAAAGAGGGCGACCTTGCCGGACCGCGCGTTTTAGAGCATATAGTGGATACGGTTTTATACTTTGAAAACGAAAAACAGCACGTTTACAGAATTTTAAGGGCGTACAAAAACCGCTTCGGCCCTACAAGCGAAATCGGAATTTTTGAAATGAATTCTTCGGGGCTTTCCGAAGTTTCAAACCCGTCGCTTATTTTTTTGGGCGAAAGGGCGGAAACTTCTCCGGGAAATACCGTTACGGTTGCCATGGAAGGGACAAGGCCTTTGCTTTTGGAAGTTCAGGCTCTTGCGGCAAGGACTAACTTCCAGATACCGCGGAGAATGGTTTCCGGGTACGACTCAAACCGCGTGACTATTTTAATAGCTGTTTTAGAAAACAGGCTTGACCTTCCGCTTGCGATGCAGGACGTTTTTGTGAATATAGCAGGCGGCGTAAAAATAAAGGAAACTTCCGCGGATCTTGCCGCGGCATGCGCCATAGTTTCGTCAAACTCCGGGTTTGTTTGCCCCAAAGATTTGATAGTTTTCGGCGAAGTCGGGCTTGCCGGCGAAGTGCGTTCCGTGGTTTTTGCGGCAGAAAGGCTTGCCGAAGCAGAAAAGCTCGGATTTAAAAAAGCTATAATCCCGAAAGGCAGCCTTAAAAATTTGAACTATAAAGGCAAAATGGAAATATACGGCGCGGAAACAGTTGAAAAAGCCGTGAAATATTTAAGAAACGGTTAGGAGTAAGGAATCCTTATATATGAATTTCGGACTCCCGGCTGTAGTAAAAGAGGAGAAACCAAATGACAGATCAATTGCAGGAAATAGGACGGCGCTTGTCGGCTTTGCGCGGCATTGCAGAGATGACGCCTGAAGAATTTTGCGAAAAAACCGGAGTTACCGCCCGGGAACTTGCAGCGTATGAAAAAGGCGAATCGGATTTCTCGTTTTCTTTTCTTTACAATGCCGCCAGGGTTTTGGGCGTGGACGTTATCGATCTTATGAGCGGAGACAGCCCGCATTTGTCAAACTGGTCTATTGTCCGCAAGGGCGAAGGTTATGCCATAGACCGCAGAAAAGCATATAAGTACAATCATCTTGCGTTTACGTTCCGAAATAAAAAAGCCGAACCGTTTATGGTAAGCGTTGAGCCTAAAGAAGAAAAGCCGGTTCTTCATTCGCATGACGGTCAGGAATTCAACTGGCTTGTTTCCGGACGGATGAAATTTTACATAGCGGATTCCGAATACGTTTTGGAACCCGGCGACAGCGTATATTTCAATTCTTCCATACCTCACGCAATGCAGGCTTTGGATAATGCGCCGGCGCAGTTTTTGGCAGTAGTGATGGGATAAATATATCGGCTCTTAAATAAAAACGGATGCCGATTGCCGCCGGTATGACAAAAAATAAAGGAAAAGAATATGCCATTATACGAAAAATATACAAACCGCAACCGCGACGATTTTGTAACTCTTGAAGATCTGCAGAAAAACTATAAATTAAGCATACCGGACAACTTTAATTTTGCTTTTGACTGTCTGGACGAGCTTGCCGCTCAAACGCCGGACGCTTTAGCTTTGTTATGGGTGTCCAATAACGGCGAAGAAAAGCGTTTTACTTATGAAGATATACGCCGCCTTTCGGTAAAGGCCGCCAATTTTTTTATCGCGCAAGGCATAGAAAAGGGCGATATGGTAATGCTTACCATGTCGAGAGACTGGCGTTACTGGCCGGTTCTTATGGGGCTTTGCCGCATGGGAGCGGTCGCCGTGCCGGCTACATACCTGCTTACGAAAAAAGACATAGATTACAGAATGAATGCCGCTTCCGTAAAAATGCTTTTGACGACTCCGCGTTTCGGAGTTACCGCGGCAATGGAAGAAGCGTTATCCGATTGTCCGACTGTCAAAAAGCTTGCGGTATTCGGCGGAAAAGTCCCTAACGGCAAATGGATAGATTTTGACGCGGAACTTGAAGCCGCGCCGGAAACGCCGGTCGCAAGAAATAACGTAAAAAGCGATATGATGCTTATGGCTTTTTCGTCAGGCACGACAGGCTATCCCAAAATGGTCTGGCACGATTATACTTATCCGCTCGGGCACATAATGACGGGCTGCTTTTGGCACCGCTGCGAGCCGGGAGGACTGCATTTGACTATTTCCGACACCGGCTGGCTCAAAAGCCTTTGGGGAAAAATGTACAGCCAATGGCTTGCCGGAAGCGCCGTTTTCGCGTACGATTTCGATAAGTTCTCCGCTCCGGATATACTTGAAAAAATTGAAAAGTATAAAATTACGACTTTCTGCGCGCCGCCGACAATGTACCGCTATTTGATAAAAGAAGATCTGAAAAAATATGATTTTTCCGCGCTTAAACATTGTACTACCGCGGGGGAAGCTCTTAACCCTGAAGTTTATAAAGTCTGGCTTGAAGGGACAAAACTTAAAATTTTCGAAGGTTTCGGGCAGAGCGAAAGCACTATCAGCTGCTGGACGGGATATCCGTGGATGCAGCCCAGGCTTGGCTCGATGGGTCTTCCCGCGCCGAGCTACCGTATGATAATCGCCGATGATGACGGCAAAGAAGTTAGCCCCGGAGTAACAGGTGAAATCTGCATACGCACAGATGAAGCCGGCGGCGGCAAACCGTACGGAATGTTTTCGGGTTATTACCGCGATGAAGAAATGACAAAAAGCGTTTGGCATGACGGTTTGTATCATACCGGCGATACGGCATATAAAGACGAAATGGGGTTTTTATGGTATGTGGGGCGCACGGACGACGTTATCAAATCGTCAGGCTACCGCATAGGGCCTTTTGAAGTTGAAAGCGTTCTTATGGAACATCCGGCAGTTACGGAATGCGCCGTAACCGGCGTGCCCGATCCGGAACGCGGTTTTGCGGTAAAAGCCACGATAGTGCTTTCAAAAGGCTATAGCGGTTCCCCGGAACTGACCAAAGAATTGCAGGATCATGTCAAAAAGATTACCGCGCCGTATAAATATCCGCGCATTATCGAATATGTCGATTCGCTGCCGAAGACGATTTCGGGTAAAATACGCCGCGTTGAAATACGCGACAGGGATATGGGCGGCAATAAGCAATAGCCGGCCGGTTTTTGCCAATAAGGCCGGAAATAAAATATAATATGCGGGTGTTTACGATACGGACATTCAAAATTAACAGGCAGGGGCAAAGATGATTAGGTTTACTACGGCCGGAGAATCGCACGGAAGAGCTTTGATAGTCATACTCGAAGGGATTCCCGCGGGACTTACGGTCAATTCGGAAGATATAGACGTTGAGCTTGCAAGGCGGCAGAAAGGTTTCGGCAGGGGTCTGAGAATGAGAATAGAGACCGATACCGTCCGTATTTTGTCTGGCATGCGCCATGCGAGAACTTTGGGTTCTCCCATAGCTTTATGCGTTAAAAATAAGGACTGGGAAAACTGGAGAGGCGTTATGTCTCCGATATCGGTAGATTTGGACGGAAAGATTTTAACGAAACCCAGGCCGGGACACGCGGATTTGGCAGGCCTTATGAAGTACGGCGTCGCAGATTTCAGGGATATTCTTGAAAGAGCTTCCGCAAGAGAAACAGCGGCAAGAGTCGCGGCAGGCGCGGTTTGCAAGGAACTTTTAAAAGAATTCAATATAAATATTTTTTCTTACACCGTGCAGATAGGAAACGTTGCGGCAAATACCGGCAATGTCCCGAAAGACAAACTCTGGCATAATACGGAAATGTCCTACGTGCGCTGTCCGGACGCAGCCGCGAGTAAAAAAATGATACGGCTTATAAAAAATGCAGCTTCTAAAGGCGATACTCTGGGCGGAAAGTTTACCGTTGCCGTCCAAAATCTTCCGGCCGGTCTCGGAAGCCATACACAATGGGATTTGAAACTCGACGGAAGGCTTGCGCGGAGTTTGATGTCGGTTCAGGCGATTAAAGCCGTTGAAATAGGCGAGGGCGCGAAATTCGCTTCTTTGCCGGGTTCGTCCGCGCACGATGAAATTTTTTATAAACGGGATAAAGGTTTTCACAGGAATACTAACAGGGCAGGCGGAATAGAAGGCGGAATGACAAACGGTGAATCCGTGGAAATAACGTGTACGATGAAAGCCATCCCGTCGCTTTCAAAACCGCTCCGTTCGGTAGATCTGGCGTCAAAAAAACCCGTGAAGGCGGAAGCCGTGAGAAGCGACGTTTGCGCGGTTCCCGCGGCGGGAGTGGTAGCCGAAGCGGCCGTAGCCGTAGAAATTGCCGGAGCTTTGAAAGAAAAGTTCGGCGGCGACTGCATCGAAGACATGAAAAAAAGTTTTGAGTCGTATGTCAAAAGAGTGAAAAACATATGAACATCGCATTAACGGGTTTTATGGGAAGCGGAAAATCCGCCGTAGGGAAAATTCTTGCCGAAAAACTCGGTATGGAGTTTACCGATACGGATAAGCTGATTGAAGACAGCGCGGAACTTTCAATAGCCGAAATTTTTGACAAACACGGCGAGGCGGTTTTCAGGCGGATGGAGGCGGAAGCGGTTGAAGCCGTTTGCGAAAAAGACAATACGGTAATTTCGTGCGGCGGCGGCGCGGTTTTAAACCCTAAAAACATCGGGAATTTGAGAAAAAAAGGCATAATAATAAATCTTAAAGTTTCGGCGCAAAACGCTTATGAAAGAATAAAAGGCGATTCGTCAAGGCCTTTGCTTAAAGGTAAAAACTTTCCGGATGCGATGGAAAAACTTATGAAAGAGCGCGAAGGTTTTTATGCGGATTGCGATTACTGCGTTGATACGAACGGCAAGGCTCCCGCGGAAATTGCCGGAGAAATCGTTAAAACCGTTGAACGCAAAAATATAAAACAGATTGAAAAATGAATGACTTATTGTAAATATAATTGACTTGAAAAGACAAAAATTATAAAATAATGCAGTTTATGTTATTTTGCCGGCAGGAGAAAATAATTGATAAAAAAGATAACGGTCTCATTTATGTCTCTGGTGTTGTTTGCTTCGGTTTCCTACTCTTCGCCTAACAGGCTTTACGTTATGGATACTCCCACCACAAATATATTGAATTACGGTTCTTACGATGCTAATTTCAGGATTTTCAGCGGCGGCGGTCTCCAAACGAGGCTGAATTTCGGCGTTTTGAAAATGCTGAATGTCGGCGTTTCCTGGGAACTTGACAATTTTATCGGAAACGACCAACTGAAAATGGCCGTTCCGGCTTTATCCGTAAAATTGAGATTGTACGACGGCAATATGACATGGCCCGGAATCGCGTTGGGTTATGACGGGCAGGGATATTTTTACAATTCGGATTATGACGGCGACTACCTTCAAAGGGGCAAGGGAATTTATTTGGTCGTGGGCAGGGAAATGTTTTTTGAAGGGTTGATGATTGACGCCGGACTCAATATGAACGATTTTTCGAAAACCCGCATTTACGGTTTTGTGAACGCCGTAATACCTTTGTATCAGGACAGCCTTTTTTTTATGGCCGAATACGACAATATAAATTATTTCCCGGAAGCAAGGATCAATGCCGGAATACGCTATGCTTTGACGGACAGCATAGATCTGGATTTTATGATGAGAGACTGCTGGGGAAAAGACGCGGCGGATAAAATTCCCAATGAAAGAGTTTTTAAAATAAATTATTCGGGAAAATTTTAAAAAGGCAAATAATAAAGTACAAATAACAAAGCGTAAACGGGACTGAAAGTAGTTAATCGATTGTTATTTGTTCTTTGCAAATTGAGGTTATAATGGAAACATCTTTTGATTTTGAGCAGCCTATAGCAGATATAGACAAAAAAATCGAAAACCTGAAGCTGTCGTCCGAAAAGGAAAACGTTGATTTGTCGGAACAAATCGGGGAACTCGAAAAGAAGAAAGACGAATTGAGGCAGCAGATATACGGTTCGCTTACTCCTTGGCAGAGAATACAGATAGCAAGGCATCCGTCAAGGCCTTATTCCGCGGATTACATAAAAATGATTTTTGAAGATTTTACCGAGCTTCACGGCGACAGGACTTTCGGCGACGATCAGGCCCTCCTTTGCGGCATAGCTTCGATAGACGGCAAGCCCGTTGCCGTCATAGGGCACCAGAAAGGAAGGACGCTGCAGGAAAATATGGACAGAAATTTCGGAATGGCGCATCCCGAAGGATACAGAAAAGCGATGAGGGTTATGAAGCTTGCCGAAAAGTTTGACAGGCCGATAATAACTTTTATAGATACGTCCGGCGCTTATCCCGGAATAGCCGCGGAAGAAAGAGGACAGGCCGAAGCGATAGCTCGAAATTTAAGGGATATGTCGGATTTGAAAGTTCCGGTTTTGAGCGTTGTGATAGGCGAAGGCGGTTCGGGCGGGGCTTTGGGAATAGGCGTTTCCAACAAAGTGCTGATGCTTGAAAATTCTTATTATTCGGTTATTTCGCCCGAGGGCTGCGCGGCCATTCTTTTCAGGGACGGTTCCAAAGCGAAAGAAGCGGCGCAGGCAATGAAAATTACCGCAAAAGATTTGCTGGGTTTGAAAGTTATCGACGAGATTATAAAAGAGCCTTTGGGCGGAGCGCATTTCGATCCGGAAAAAACCGCTTCAAACATAAAAACCGCTTTGACAAAATATATTTCTGATTATGAAAGTAAAAATAAAAAAGACATAGTGGAAGACAGATACTCGAAATTCAGAAATATGGGCGTATTCGGAGAACCGGCGCAAATAAAAAAGAAAGCTGCGGCTAAAAAAACTGCGACAAAGAAAACTGCAAAAAAATAAAGTCTGTATTCAAAAGGAGAAAAGAATGGCTTTAGTACCTGCGAAACAAATTTTGGAAGAAGCGAAGGCAAAAGGATACGGCGTAGGCGCGTACAACGTAAACAATATGGAGCAGATCCAGGCTATTATGGAAGCCGCGAAAGAAACGCAGTCTCCCGTAATAATTCAGGCGTCGAGAGGAGCTTTGAAATATTCCAATTTTACGTATTTGGGATACTTGATGAAAGCCGCCGTAATTGAAAATCCGGATATTCCGGTAGCCATGCATTTGGATCACGGCAATTCTTTGGAATCCGCGGTAAATGCCATAGACCTGGGATTTTCGTCCGTTATGATAGACGGTTCTCTTCTGGAAGACGGTAAAACGGCTTCGACATACGATTATAACGTCAAGGTTACGAAATCTGTCGTCGAGTACGCCCATGCGAGAGGCGTTTCGGTCGAAGCCGAAATCGGAACTCTCGGCGGAATCGAAGACGGCGTAGGTTCCGGACAAATCCATTTGACCGATCCGCAGGAAGCGAAAAAATTCGTCGAAGAAACCGGCGTCGATTCTTTGGCGATAGCCATTGGGACTTCGCACGGCGCTTATAAGTTTAAAGAAACGCCCAAGCTCGCTTTTGAAGTTTTAAAGGAAATCAGAGGGCTTATAAATATCCCGATTGTTCTCCACGGAGCGTCTTCGGTTCCGAAAGAATTGATAGACGAAGTAAATAAATACGGCGGAAAAATGCCCGGAGCGCAGGGCGTTCCGATAGAGCAGCTTCAGGAATCCATAAAACTCGGCGTACAGAAAATCAACGTAGATACCGACGGCAGGCTTGCAATAACCGCCGCCATCAGAAAAGTTTTCTTCGAAACGCCCGAAAAATTCGATCCGAGAGATTATTTGGCTCCGGCGAGAACCGCTTTGAAAAATCTTATCGTCGAGAAAATGAAAAATTTCGGCACGATAGGGCACGCTAAAGATTATGCGCCTAAAAGTTTGGAAGATATGAAAAAAGAGTACGCGAAATAGAAAATCGAGTTGACAACGAAATATATCTCTGTTATAATCACAGCAGAGTATAAAAAGAAAAAAAGAAGTTAAAAAAACAGGAGGTCTCAAATGTCAAAGTACGATGTCAAAAAGATTGATGTTTTCCCTGTCATTAAAATTTTCTCGGTGGTGTTTGCGATTGTGGGAGCGCTTATCGGTATTTTTACGTTTTTTATTTTTCCCACCGATTTGGCGGCAGGGTTAGGATTCGGTGCAAGATTGCTTTCTTGGTTCATTTTTGTGCTTCTTTACACATTCATTATGTCGGTCGGCGCGCTCGTAGTTGCGTTCCTTTATAATTTCGTCGCCGCGAAACTCGGATCGGGAATCGTAATTTCTCTCGAAGCAAAAGAATAATTTTCGTTTGATATAATCTGCCGGGTATTTCAATATCCGGCAGATTAAAATTTTCCCGTCTGAAACTATAACTCTACTACAAGGTTTAATATGAACTTAAAGCTTAAGTTCACACTTTCTGTATCCGCCCTTCTTTTGTTTGTCGTCTTTTTCGTTTCCTATACCATTTTTTCAACCCAAAAAAATTATCTTACGGAACAATTTCAGGAAGCGCGTGAAACTTCGTTTAAGGTGTTTTTCAAAATATGCGAAAACGCCATAAAAGCGAATGAAGAAGAACAAATAACGAATGTTATCAATTCCATAGTAACGATCTACAAGCCTTCCGTGGTTTACGCGTCTTACGTATCCGGTTACAGGCAGGTGTTTGCCGCAAGAGACGACAGCAATATGGCTTCGGCTTTTGCCGAAAGGGTAAAAGCCTCTTACTCTGCCAAAACGGAAGAATACGAGTCTCTTGTCGGAGAACGTATTTACGAGTACTCTTCTCCGATACTTTACGGCGATAAGTATATGGGGACGATTATTGTAGGTTTTTCAAAAGATCATATGAATTCGAACATAAACGCCGGGATTTCCGCAATTTCCAAAAAAATTGAAATCGCCGCGCTTTTTGCTTTTGTTTTAGGCATACTCGGCGCGATCTTTACCGCAAACCGTATGATAATGCCGATTAAGCTTCTTGCAAACGCCGCAAAGCAGATAGGCGAAGGAAATATGGACGTAAAAGTCGATATAAAACGCGGTGACGAAATAGGCGTTCTGGCGCAGGCGTTTGACGAGATGGCCGTTAAAGTAAAAGAGACCGACAGCCTTAAGGACAGTTTCGTATCAAGCGTTTCCCACGAGCTTCGTTCTCCTCTTGCCGCAATAGACGGCTATTGCAATCTTCTTATAGAAGGAATAAACAAAAACTATCCTCCCGAGCGCCAGCTCGGAGGGCTTAAAATCATAAAAGAGGCTTCGCTGCGCCTCATGAATTTTATCAACAACATTTTGGATCTTGCAAAGATGAAAGCCGGCAGATATGAAATGAAAGCCGGGGAAGTTTCTTTGGAAAACGTGATAGGAGAAATAGCGGGGCTCTTTGAGTCTCTGGTCGTTTCGCAGAAAAAGATTTTAAAGCTGAACATCGTCCCGGATCTTCCTTATGTTTATGCCGATTCCGAAAAAATAAAACAAGTCATAACCAATATTCTCGGAAACGCGTTGAAATTTACAAAAGAATCGGATATGATAACGATAAGCTGCCTTATGTCTCCGTCTTACGGCAAAGACTTCGTAGAGGTGCAGATTGCCGATACGGGCATGGGCTTGTCGAAGAGCGACGCCGAAAAGATATTTGAAAAATTTTATCAGGTTAAGGGCAACGAGTATAACAGACCCAAGGGAACGGGTTTGGGGCTTTCCATAGTTTATGAGATAATAAGGCTTCACCACGGCCGCATATGGGCGGAAAGCGAACTCGGAAAAGGCACTGTTTTTAAATTTGTTCTGCCGGTATCCAAAACAACGGTATAAAATGTGTCTGCGGCATGAGCTGTTTTTGCCGTCCGTTGAAATTTGCGGGGCCAATAAATAAATTTCCCGGAAGAGAGGGGCCAATGATAGATAATAAAATAGTTATTGTTGACGATGACGACAATATAAGAAGTCTTGTCAAGGACGTGCTGGAAAATGAAGATTATAAAGTCATATCCTGCAACAATACCGACGACGGATATAAAAGAATTTTAAAATCTCTTCCCGATCTTGTGATTTTGGACGTGAAAATGCCGGAAATAGGCGGCATAGAGCTTTGCAGGCTTTTGCGGGAAACTCCGGAAACGAAAAATCTTCCCATCATCATGCTTACCGTAGAATCGACGGAGACCGATAAAGTCATAGGTTTCGGCGTCGGCGCCGACGATTACGTAACCAAGCCTTTCAGCAATAAAGAACTCGTGGCTAGAATCGCCGCCCTTTTAAGGCGTTCAAAGCGCAAAGAAGAGTCAAATATTCTGGAATGCGACGGGCTTGTCATGAATCTCGATTCCAGAAGCGTAACTCTCAATAAAAAAGAAATATTTTTGCGCCCGAAAGAGTTCGATTTGCTGCATACGTTCCTATTAAAGCCGAATTTCGTGCTTAACCGCGATTATATACTCGAAAACGTGTTCGAATACAACGTGGCTGTTACCACAAGGACCATAGACACGCATATAAAAAATTTAAGACAGTCTCTGGGAGCCTGGGGCAAGAAAATAGAGACGGTTTTCGGCAGGGGTTTTAAATTCGTGCCGTCGGAAAAAAACGAAAAAAAGAAGTAACTTTATGCGTTTCGGAAAAGAAGAAATAAAAAAATACAAGCCTTTGGTGTATGCGATAGTAAGAAAATATAAAGCCGTTTTTCCGCAGATCGACGAAGAGGAGCTTGCGGCCGAGGGCGAGAGGGGATTGTTTGAAGCTTCCCTGAGGTATAAAAATAACAGTCCGGCGGCTTTTTCGACTTACGCGTGGTACAGAATAGTTAAAAACATCCAGGAATATATTTCCAAAAATATCGCGCTGATAGAAATGCCGCAAAACGTAAGAAAGACATTCTCTTCGATAAAAAAAATAATCGACAACGAGGCAAAGTCCGGCAGAGCCGCGGATATTTCAAAAATCGCGAAGATTTTGAAATTAAAACCGTCGGAAATTTCAGACATAATCGCTTACGAAAACGCGGTTTCCGGTACGGTTTCGCTCGATAAAGAAGTAGAAATCGGCGGAAGCAGAAAAGCCGTTTCGGAATTCATAGAAGACAAGTCTCAGGGAAATATTTTCGATTCGATGGTTCAAAACGAAGATATGTCGCGGCTGGAGGATATGCTTTCCAATCTTCCCGCAAAAGAAAGGGCTGTTTTGTCGTACAGGCTCGGGCTTAGCGGCGGTAAAGGCGAAAAAAGGCTTTCTTTAAAAGCGATTTCCGAAAAACTAGCCATATCCGCGTCAAAAGTCAAAGATTTGGAAAAGGCGGCTTTGACAAAACTTAAAGGAATGATGAAAAACGGCGATGATTAAAAGAAAAAGCGGAGTTTATTCAAAAGTTTACAATAACGTTATTATAAAATCTTTAGCCGTAATTCTGTCTCTTGCGGTTTTTTTAACGCCCGTTTTTGCAGACGCGGGCATAACCGGCGGCCAGATTTTATCTTATAACCCCAATGCGGCCACCGGAGCAATGGGGGATGCCGGCATAGCGCTGCAGTCCGACAAAGCGGCGGCGGCTATTTTGAATCCGGCCTCAACGATAGCGACATACAGGGTTGTCGCATCTGCCAGCAATTCGTCGATGTTCGGAGACCTCCAGTATAATTATCTCGGCGCGCAATTTCCGACGGCCATAGGAAATTTCGGCCTTTCTCTTATGTACGCGGGTTACGGAAATATCGATTATCTCGATTATGCGGGAAATCCCATAGACATGAACGGCACAAACGATTTGGCGTTTGTGCTTAACTATTCTTTGGATATAAAAGAAACCATTCCTTTGGATTTGTTTTACGGCGGTTTCGGTATAAACTTAAAAGTGTTAAGATCCGCATTGGGCGACTATACGGCCGAATCTTTCGCGGTTGACGCGGGCGGAATTTTTACGCCTCCGGCGCTTGAAAATTTTTCTTTTGCCGTAGTTTACAGGAATTTTGGTTCGAGCATGAAATTCGTCAGAGAATCTTACTCTATGCCGCAGGTTTTGGCTTTGGGCATGGCGTACCGCGAAAAAGATTTTTACGATTTGACCGTGGCTCTCGATTATAATTCGCAGACTTTTTCGGGGAATTATTTTTCGGTCGGAGCTTCAATAACCCCGTTTTATTTTCTGACGTTCAGGGGCGGCGTAAAACTTGCCGACGAATCTCTGAATTCGGACGTGCGCATGGGCGTCGGCTTTGAATTTCAAAACGTCATGATAGATTACTCATATACGCCCTCGGACATTCTTAACGGAACGCATAATTTTAATTTCAGCTACGCTTTGGGGAAATTCACAAACCAGAAAAGCGCTTACGATTATTATATGCAGAATCATTTCAGGGAAGCGGTCGAATCTTATTACAGCAAAGATTTTATAGCCGCGCGCCAGAAGTTCGACGAAATCCTTTCCGTTTATCCGGAACACAGGCCGTCTCAGAAATACCTGCAGAAAATTGTCGACGAACTTGCCGAAATAGACGTGTACAATGCAAGAAGAGTCAGAGATTATATGCAAAAAGCGGAAAAAGCGATCGACAAAAGCGACGCGGTAAACGCTGCGAATTATTACAGAAAAGTTCTCGAGCTCGATCCTGAAAACGCCATTGCCAAAAACGGCGTTGAGAGAGTGGATGAACTTACCGCGCAGTCTTCCGTTTTAAGAGAAAGAGAAAAAAATAAGGACAGAATAGAATATCTTTGGAACCGTTACACGAGATTTTACAGGAGCGGAGAGCTTGTGCGCGCAAAAGAAGCTCTCGGGTTTATTTTGGATATAGATTCCGAAAATCAGCCGGCCAAAGACGGAATTATTCATATAGACGCGCAGCTTTCGAAAATAGCTTCGGATAAAGTCGCCGAAATGTACAGTCAGGGAATGGACTTGTTCAATAACGGCAAATTTCAGGAATCGATAAGGTATTTCGAAGCGGTCGTCATCGCAGCCCCGCACAGAAGGGACGCTCAGGATTTAATCGCCAGCGCCGAGAAAAACATTCAGGACATAACCGAATACGAAAGAAACAGAAAAGTTTTGGAGATGCAGGAAAAAGTGCGCTCCGAACTTAACCGTAATTTTGAAGAAGGTTTGAAATATTATGAGAGAAACAGGCTTGCGGAAGCCGTGAGATCTTTTAAAAAGAGCAAAGAAATCGCGGATAAATACGAGTTTAAAGATTATTCCAAAAACGCCCAGAATTACATATCGAAAATAAGTTATGACCTTTCGGAAAGCCATTACAGACGCGGATTCGAGTATTTCAGAAAAAATAATTTTGAAGCCGCGGCAAAAGAATACAGAACGGCTTTAAATTATAATCCGTCAAACACTTCCGCCGCTTTTGAATATTCGAGAGTGTCGGATAATCTGTCGCAGAGATTCTATGAAGAAGGCATGTCGTATTACAGCAGGGGCGATTTGGACAAGGCGAGGGAATTTTTAAAACGCGCGCTTTATTACAAGCCGGATAAAATTGAAGTCAAAAGAGCGCTGGAAAAGATGCAATAACGGCAATCGGAAAAGCATAAAGCGCAATTTACAAATTTTTAACCGCATCAGCCGCTGCCGTTTGCAAACTGTTAACCGGGAGTTATATATGGCCAGAAAGTTTTTATTGTCTGCTGTTTGTTATTTTTTATTTGCCGTTCAGTCTTTTGCCGCCATAACGGCTTATCCGAATCCGTGGATTCCGGACAGCAACAGAAAAGACGCCGGAGGCGCGAATAAAGTTCACGGCACATATGAGGCCGGCATTACTTTCAGCGGTCTTCCCGTAAGCGGCGGTACGATATTTATATATAACTCTACCGGAGAAGTCATCCGTAAAATACGATGGGCTTCGGGCGATAAAGCGTCATGGGACGGCAGGAACGAAAGACACGAGTATGCGGCAAGCGGCGTGTACATATGGGTAATAAAGGAAGGCGGTACGCATACAGGCAGGATAGTAATAATAAGATAAATTTTTATATTGTGCTGTTATAAAAATCCGGCCTTATCCGGCCGGATTTTTTATTTTGCCGGTAAAGTTAAATCGAAATTTAAAATATAGTATAATGATAAAAAACCGGCTATGCCGGCCGCAAAAGGGGTGCAAAATGAAGCGTTTATCCGTTTTGTTATGTTTGTTGTTTTTTGCCGTAAGCGGCGTTTGTTTAGCGGATGAGCTTGCGGACAGCATTAATGCCGGAAACGTAAAAAGAGCGGTAGAAATCATTGAAACGAACGCGGAAAGCGCCGATTTGAAAGATTCTTTGGGAAATACTCCTTTAATAAACGCTTCGGCAAGAGGACAGATTCAGGTAGTTCAGGCTCTTTTAAACTCCGGAAAAGCCGATATTGACGCAAAAAATAATGCCGGCGTCACGGCTTTTATGGTTGCGGTTGAAAAGGGAAACAGGGACATTGCCGCGCTTCTGGCAGGAAGCGGCGCGGATATTAACGCCAGGGAAAATAACGGTTACAGCGCTTTGTTTTTTGCGGTATATTCCGGCAACAATAACGCGGTAAGGTTTCTGCTTGAAAAAAACGCCGAAATAAACGTCAGAAATTACGACGGGGAAACGCCTTTAATACTGGCCTCGGACAGAGGTTTTACGGATATAGCAAAAATGCTTACGGCCGCCGGAGCCGATACGGAAGAGAGGCAGAATTCGGGACTGACTCCGCTTATGGTCGCGGCTAAAAACGGAAACACGGTAATGGCTAAAAATTTGATCGATGATGAAGCCGCGGTCGACGCCAAAGACAATTCGTGGAATACTCCGCTGATTCTTGCCGTCAAAAATAAAAAGAACGGCACTGCAAAACTTCTGATAGAAGCCGGAGCGAAAGTAAACGTAAAAGACGACAAGGGCAAAACACCTTTGATGTTTGCAGCCCAAACGGGTAACTCGGAAATAGCGGATCTGCTTATAAAAAAAGGCGCTGATATAAACGCAAGAGATTCTTCAAACGCGTCGGCATTGTTTTTTGCGATAGAAAATAAACATAATGCCGTCGCGGATAAACTGCTGAATTCAAAAGCGGACGTAAATGTAGCGGACAGCCGGTCTTTTACCCCGTTTCTTCTTGCGCTGAAATACGGTTATGAAGACGAAGCCGTAAATATGCTGAAAAACGTTCCCGACGTTAATGCCAAAACCGAAAAATCCGAAACCGCTTTGATGCTTGCCGCCCGGTATTGTTCTTCGGACGAGATCGTTTCGGCTTTGATAAAAAAAGGAGCCGTTGTCGAAGCAAAAGACGAAGACGGAGTCACTCCCCTTATGATTGCGGCTTCGGAAGGAAAAAATTCTTATATAAAAATTCTTTTGGAAAAAGGCGCGAAACTCGAATCTAAAAGTAACGACGGAAGCACTCCTCTTTTGTATGCCCTTTTAAACAGGCGTCAGGAAGCGTCTTCTCTTCTCATTGCGGAAGGCGCCGACGTAAACGCCAAAACGAATAAAAACGAAACGCCTCTTATGTACGCTTCTCTCGGCGGCTACTCAAATTTAGTGTCCCGGCTTTTGGAAAAAGGCGCTCAGGCGGATTATAAAGACAATCAGGGGCAGACTCCTTTGTTTTACGCGGTCAAAGGAAATAAAATCAACGTTATAAAAGAACTTTTAAATGCCGGTGCCGAAGCAAATATTAAAGACATTAAAGGAAAAACTGCCTTAAAATACGCGCAGGAAAATAAATTTAAAGATGCCGCAAAAATCATAAGCAAAGACGCATCCGGAGCTACCCGCGCGGTTCTTTCGTCGATAAATAAAGGCGACGGGATAAGCGAAAGTAAAACTCCCGCGCTCTATTACGCGTATAAAAACGATCCGGAAGCCCTGCTTAAATTTGCGGGTTCCGTTCCGGCGAAAAAATTCAAAACCGAAGAGAAAACTTCTTCGGGCGTAACGCCTTTGATAATCGCCGCAGCCAAAGGCGGCTATAAGACGGCGGATGAACTGATAAAGCGCGGCGCAAACGTAAACGCGAGGGCGAAAGACGGTTCTACTCCGGTCATATGGGCTTCGTATAACGGTTTTTCGGACATAATAAGTCTGCTTTCCGGTTCTGGAGCGGATATCGAACTTTCAAATAAAAAAGAGATGACGCCCCTTCTTTTCGCGGTTTACAGAGACAAAACCAAAGCTGCCGAAACTCTGATAAAAGAAAAAGCCGACGTAAATAAAAAAGATTTTGACGGAGTAACTCCTTTGATGCTTGCCGCCAAAAACGGAAACGAAACTATACTGCGCAGCCTTATGGCTCAAAAAGCCGATGTAAATGCCCAAAATTCCGACGGCTGGACTGCCGTTTTGTACGCTTTGGACGCGGGAAAAGACGATGCGGTAAGAATATTGGTTTCAGGCGGCGCAAACGTGAATTTGCAGGATAAAGACGGATATTCTCCGTTTTTTCTGGCCTCATATTTCGATAAAAAAGCCGTGTGCGAATTTCTTATCGAAAACGGAGCCGATATAAACGCCGGTAATGCAGGAGGCTGGACTCCTCTTATTGCCGCGTCTTTTGCGGGAGACGGCAAAAAAGTAAAAGAACTTTTAAAAAGGGGCGCGCACACAAACTTTACCGCAAGCGACGGCTGGACGGCTCTTATGTATGCGTCAAGGTACGGCGCGGATTCCGTTGAAATTCCGGATATGCTTACGGGCGCAGGCGCGGACGTAAACTTAAAAAACAAATACGGCTGGAGCGCTTTGACTCTCGCGGCTTTTGCGCAAAACGCCAAAATATGCGCCTTGCTTATTTCCGAAAAGGCGGATGTCAACGCAGTGACTCCCGACGGGCATACTCCTTTAAATCTTGCCGCCGAGACCGGAAATGCCGAAATCGTAAAACTTATAATTGACAATAACGCGAATATAAACGCCGATACCAATTACTGGGGCACCGCCCTTTGCACTGCGGTTGCAAACGGCAGATACGGAGCTGCAAAAGTTCTTTTGGAAAACGGAGCGGATAAAGAAATAACGGGCAAAAGCGGAAAAACGGCATTGATGATAGCCGCAATGAAGGGAGACCTTGAAACCGCAAAATTATTAATTGTTCACGGAGCCGAAGCGAATGCCGTAAATAAAAAAGGCCTTACGGCGCTGGATTACGCTTTTGGAAACGAAGAAATGACAGCTTTGCTGAAACATTACGGAGCGGATAAAATATCCGGAGCGGATTACGGCAAAATTCTTTCTGAAAGAATTGCCGCGGAACTTATTTATACCCAAAACTCGGATACGGCCGTTATTCTTCCGAATTATCCGGCGCCTGAAAAATGGATCGTACAGTGGTCGGATAAAAAGATAAGATACTGCAACGACTACGGCGTAAAAATACCGGTTTCCACCAGATGGAAAGCGGAATTTTCAAGCAAGCTTGAAGCGGAAAAATGGCTGGAAAAAATTTACAACGGCGACAAAATCAATAAAACGGTTTACACGGGCGCAAACGATATGGGCAGCGCGGTGCAGATCGATTAAAATTACGAATTACGGATTACGAATCAACGGCAAAAGCCTTTGATTGGCAGTCCGTAATTTTGAATTCGTAATTGCAGTTAATAATATGACGATAAAATCTCAAATTGACGAAATACTGAATCTGGTTCAAAAACCCGCCAGATATATCAACAGCGAACTTAATTCCCATCCCGCCGATATGTCGGCGGATTTTTCCGTTTGCCTTTGTTTTCCCGATGTTTATGAAGTCGGCGCTTCCAACTTGGGGCTGGAAATACTTTATCACTTGATCAATGAAAAAAAATATGCGCGCTGCGAGAGGGCTTTTGCCCCTGACGCCGATATGGAAAAACTTTTGCGCGAAAGAAATATCCCGATGTTTTCCCTGGAATCGAACAGCGGTTTGAAAAGTTTTGACATTGTCGGATTTACCGTTCAAAGCGAACTTGTCGCGGCAAATATCGTAAATATGCTTGATTTGAGCGGCATCCGCGTCTTTTCCAAAGAAAGGGATGAAGCCTCTCCGCTGGTGCTCGGAGGGGGGCCGGCTTTGACAAACCCCGAACCGTTTGCCGATTTTTTCGACTTATTCGTTTTAGGCGAAGGCGAACAGGCCTTGCCCGGCATAATAAAAACGTGTAAAGAAAACAAAAATTTATCCAGATCCGAAAAACTCAAAAAACTCTCCGAAATAGAAGGCGTTTACGTGCCGTCTCTATACGATGTGAGTTATAATGCGGACGGGACCGTAAAATCGGTCGTTCCCGCCTTTGAAGGCGTTAAGCCGGCAGTAAATAAACCGGTTTTGGATTTGAAAGACGCGTATTTTCCGGAGAAAAAAATCGTGCCTTTTGTCGAAACCGTTCATAACAGGCTGAATGTCGAAGTGGCAAGAGGATGCCCCGGGCAGTGCAGGTTTTGCCAGGCGTCAAAATATTACCGCCCGTGGCGCGAGCGCCCGCTTGAAAAACTTCTTGACCTTGTAAAAAAAGGCATAAGCGCGACCGGATATGAAGAAGTCGCTTTTTCGTCTCTTTCCTCGAGCGATTACAAACAGCTCGACAAGCTTTTGATCGAGACGAACAGTTTATATTCGTCGTCAAATTTGAATATTTCCCTCCCGTCGCTTCGCTGCAACGAACATTCTTTAAAAGTCGCGCGTTACATAAACCGGAGCAAACGCCCTACATTGACTTTTGCGCCGGAAGCCGGCAGCGACAGGCTCAGAAACGTAATCGGAAAATACCTGTCCGAAAAACAAATCGTCCGGACTCTTCTCAGCGCAAACGCAATGGGCTGGACTGTCATAAAACTTTATTTTATGATAGGTCTTCCCACGGAAACGCAAGAGGATATAGCTTCTATAAATACTCTTGTAAGGCTTGTCAGGAAAGAGGCCAAAGGCCTCAGCTTCAATATAACGGTTTCTCCGTTTGTGCCTAAAGCCCAGACGGCATTTCAGTGGGAGTCTATGGCCGAAAGCGGAAAAATAAAAGAGAAAATCGATTACCTGAACAAAATTCTTCCTGCCGCGGTTAAAGCGCACAATTACCGCGCAAGCGTTTTGGAAGCGTTTATAGCCAGGGGAGACAGGCGCGTTTCTCCGGCAATTTATAAAGCGTGGCAAAAAGGCGCGCGGTTTGACCAGTGGGCGGACAAATTCGGCAACGACATATGGGACGCGGCTATTGCCGAAAGCGGTTTAAGTTTGGATTTTTACGTTTACAGAAAAAGAGAAAAGGACGAAGTGCTGCCGTGGGAGCATCTGAATTTCGGGGTTTCAAAAGACGATTTATACTCGGATTATATTAAAGGCTTGAGCGAAAAAGCGTCGGACTTTAATGAAATTTTTGACAAATCGCAAAGCCTGCTTCCCGAAGATTACGTTGAACCCAAAAACGAAGTTTTGCCTCCGGTAATGCGCTTAAGGCTGCGGTTTTCGAGAAAAGGCCGTTTGCGTTTTGTGTCGCATTTGGAGCAGATAGAAGTTTTCCGCAGAGCCGCGAGGCGTTCCGGGCTTCCTGTCGCTTATACCGCGGGCTTCAGCCCCCAGGTAAAGTCTTCTTACGGTCCGCCGGTTTCGGTGGGTCAGGAAAGCATGTCGGAATATATGGAACTCTATTTCACGCAAAAAGTTGATATTGAGAACGTGAAAGATAAGATTTCCGCGGTTTTGCCGGAAGGGTTTAAACTAATAAGCGCAAAAAGAGTCCCTTTGAAATTTCCGGCTATAGACATACTTTCGAACGTTGCGGAGTACAATATAGAAGATTCCGGTATTTCGCAAAGCGATATAGACGCTTTTTTGTCCGCGGAAACCATAACCGTTGAGAAAATAAAAAAAGGAAAAGTTACCTATATTGACGCAAAGCCCGTCATAAAAAGTTTTACAAGCGAAAACGGGGTTGTAAAGCTGTTTTTACGTTTCGGAAGCGGTAAAACCGTAAAACCTGAAATGATATTGAAAAAACTATTGGAAAATCAAGAAAATTATGGCAGAATATATCGGATAGAAAGAGCGAACCTCTATATCGAAACCAAAACCGGAGAAATGTATGAACCGCAGTCTGCTTAAAGTTACGCTCGCTTTCGCGTTTTTCGTAATTTTTTGCGCCGGATTATCAGCCGCATCTAAAAAGACTGACAGCAAGTCGAATTTATTTGTCGTCGGTGATTCTATAATTTTAGGCGGCAGCGGCTCAAACGTATATTCCGAATACCTGCAGCAGTATCTCGACAAAATTTACGGGGCGGACAAAATAGCCGTTTATAACTATTCTTTCTACGATTTGAACACAAGCCAGATTTTCAAGCTGGTGGAAAATCTGTTAAGAAAGCAGAAAAATACCGAATTTGTCGTTATTACGGCAGGGGAGGCGAATTTCTACAATTTGGGAGGTTTTTCGGACTATCTCAAAGATGCAGGCAGGTATTATCCCCAAAACGAGAGCATACAAGAGTCCGAAATCGACTCGGCTCTGAAACTTAATACGGCCGTTGCGGGCATATACAATTCTCCGCGCGCGATTGCCCAAAAGGCTTTTGTCAAATACGCGTTTTCCGCGGCGTATATGACTCTTGCGGGTTCGGGTCCCAGAAAAATCGGAGGATATGTCCCTAAAGTAATACCTTCGTTTTTATTGCTTGCCGACGATTATGAAAAAATTCCCGTAAGCCCTTATTTCGTAAGAAAATACAGAGCCGCATGGGACATGATAAACGGCGGAAAATATAAAGAAGCCGAAGAACTGCTTTCTCTTATGCTTCTTGAAAATCCGTACGATTCCAACGTTTTTTACGCTCTGGGTTCGCTTTATCTTTTGTACGGAGGAATGGAAAACGAAGCTTTGAAAATGTTTGAAGACGGAATTTTGGTAAATCCGTTTGACAGGAACAATAAATGCTATAAAGGCCTTTCCATAATGTATATGTCTTATGACGGCGAAGCGGTATCCGAAATTCTTTATTTCGTAAGGGTTATAAAAACGTATCTGGGCGAAGCGATACCCGAGATAAATGCCGTAAGCGCGATAGATTCTGCGGTCTACGATGAAAAAATCGCGGCCGTAAGCGGCTGGATAATTTCGGATATAAGAAAAATAAATTCTTTATGCTTGTCCAAAGGCGTTCATCTTATAGTGGCGGGCTATCCGTTTAACGCCAAGTCAAACGAGCTTTTAAAAAGCGCGTTTTATTGGAGCAATATAGATTTTGTCGATAATTCGGCAATAAAGCCGGACGGGCAGCTTAGGCAGGCGTATTCGGATATGGCTCAAAACGTGGCCGGCGCGATAAACAGAACGGGAAGCAAAAGGTAAAATAAAAAGTGAAAAAAGAAATAGTTGTAAACAGAACTTTGGAAGAAACGAAAGTAGCGGTGCTTGAAGACGGGCGGCTTTTCGATTTGTTCATAGAAAGGCGCGAGTCGGAAAAAATATTGAACAATATTTACAAAGGCAAGGTGCAAAATATTGTTCCCGCGCTGAATTCGGCTTTTGTCGATATCGGTTTCGGCAAAAGCGCTTATCTCGGCATGGACGACATAGTCGCTCCCAAAAACGAGAAAAACATAGAAAATGCCGTTAAACCCGGCCAGGACATTATGGTGCAGGTTTATAAAGAGCCCATAAGCACTAAAGGCCCCAAAGTGACCATGGAAATATCCCTTCCGGGAAGGCTTTTGGTTTATATGCCGTTCAGCAAGAATATCGGGATTTCAAAAAATATCGAAGACAAACAGGAATATGACAGGCTCAAAAGCATAGTTTCAAACCTTAAAAAAGATATTCCCGGCGGCATAATAGTGCGCACCGAGGCCGAAGAAGCCGACGAAGACGAAATAAAAAAAGAAATAAAATACCTGACGAGAATCTGGTCTTCGATAGTTTCGAGATTCGAAGACGCAAAGCCCATGAGCCTTATACACAAAGATTTGGGCGTGGTGTTTCAAACGGTAAGGGATTATTTTTCGGAAGACGTTATGCTTATGCATATAGACTCCCCGAAAGAGCTTAAAGACGTTACGGAATTCGTTAAAACGGTTTCTCCGGAATTTTTGGACAGAATAGTTTTGTACGAAGGCAAAAAGGGAATTTTTAAAGCATATGCCATAGACGAAGAAATAAAAAGGCTCAGGTCCAATAAAGCAAGGCTTAAATCCGGCGGATACCTCATAATACAGGAAGCGGAATCACTTTGCGCAATAGACGTAAACAGCGGTAAGTTTACCGCGAAAACTTCGCAGGAAGACACGGCTTTTCTTACCAATATGGAAGCTGCCGGGGAAATAGCAAGGCAGCTGCGTTTAAGAAATATCGGCGGGATAATAGTAATAGATTTTATCGATATGAAAAAGGCTTCGAACAGGCAGAAAGTTTTGGAAAAACTGCGCGAGGCGGTAAGGGGCGATAAAGCCAAAATAAAAATCTGGCCTATAACAAGGCTCGGTCTTATAGAGATGACCAGGGAAAGAAAGCGTGAGTCTCTTTTTTCTTTGATGGGAGATACCTGCCCGACCTGCCACGGTTTGGGGCTTGTCCTTTCGAAAGAATCTATTTTTATAAACGTCTGCGACGATATTGAGGAAATGAACATTGATATGCATCACGGTAAAGCGAGAATAAAGCTTAATCCGGACGTTTATGAATATTTCAGCGAACGCAAATCGCGTTTGAAAGAGCTTTTTAAGATGGATTTTGACGTACAGCAGGACATAAACATAGACAGGGAAGATTATCAGATAATATTTGAATGACGATTATGATGCATACAGGCATAAACGCATGGATGCATGCATGGCAAAGGCAAAAAATGCGGGAAACGGGAAGCCGCTGCAATGAAATTTGCGTTCGTATCCGCGCATCTTTAAGACGCAAAAGTGATTGACAAATCAGGGCTTTTCGTATATACTCAACAATGCGAATGCAGTATGAAATTCGTTGAAAACCGGAGAAGAATTTGTATATAAAAAGAACATTTATTAAAATTTTCGGCGCTTTTTTGTCGGGTGTTTTTTTGATTTCGGCGCTTTCTTCTTTTTCGTATGCGTCTTATGACGACCCGTTTTTGCAGCAATGCATAAAAATAGCCGAATCGCGCGATCAAAAGCTTGTAGTCGCTTATGAGCAGATACAGCTTGCCGAAATAAGGTCTACAAGGGCAGCAAGGGCTTTCTTTCCTCAGATAATGCTTCAGCATACGAATTCAAAGGGTACGACAGCTATGTCCGCAGTCGGGCTTAGCGGTTTCGTTAAAGACGAATATAATGCCGAAGAGTACGGCGTCAGGGCTATGCAGACCATATTCGAAGGTTACAGGACGCAGGGTACATATAAATACGAAACCATGATGGTCGACGCCGCAAGGTTTAATTATACTAAAACCCGCGAAGAGCTTCTTACGAAAGTAAAACTTGCCTATTACGAATATCTTACTCTTAATCAGGAATATAAAGCTTTGGGAAAAGCCTACGACATAGTCGACAATCTTTTTATAAAGATAAGAAACGAATATAAAGCGAAAGCCATTTCCGAACTCGATATGGTAGAGGCCGAAAATTTTAAGGACAAAGTGTCGGATATGCTTTCCGCGGCAAGAATCAATCTCGGTTTTTCCGTAAAAAAACTTATCGAAACCGTGGGGATTCACAGCCTTGACGATATTAACGCGAAAGTTTCCGACGAACTTTCCGACGACGTTACCGAAATAACTTTTACCCTTCAGGATCTGCTCAGTTTTATTTTGACGAATAACCTTGACGTCCAGACCGCGAAAGTCCAGGCGCAGATGGCCGAGATGAAAATAAAGATAAACCGTTCGAAAATAATACCTAAATTTTATTTGGAAGGTTTTTACGGAAAAAGCGGCGAAGCTTTTACTACCGAACCTTTGGAACTTACCACCGCGTGGAGCGCGTCTTTGAGAATGTCTTGGGGATTGTGGGGAAATTCGCTTGAAGCGTCGTACAATAACGAGCATACCGACCCTTCGACAATAGTCGACGCCAGCAAAAGGGTGGATACCACTTCCTATGACGTAAAACTTGCCCTTTTGGACGATATGGGATATTTTGTGGACACAAAAGAAAGCAAAGTGAGCTATAACCAGACGTCAAGCGACTATGTGGAGGTTTTGAAAGTCAGGAGGCTTGAAACCGAAAAAGCGTATAACGATTATTTGAATTCTTTAAACAGCGCCAGAACGTCGCGGAAAGAGATAATTTTAAGGGAAAGAAAGCTCGCTTTGATGAAAAGAAGGAACGATTTGTACGAAGTTCCGACCGTAAGCCTTATGGAAGAATCATGGAAGTACGCGGAAGCGATTTCTTCTTACGCCAGGTCTAATTACCAGAATCACGCGTCGGTAACCGAAATGGAAAGATTGACTTTGATGCCTTTAAGATAAGGTTTAAGCGTTATTAATAAGAAATTTATATAAAAACGGAGGGAGTATTTTGGAAAAGATTAAGTATTTTTTTTACAGTATCAAAGACAGCATATCTCATTCGATTGAAAACTACAGGGCGCGTTCGCCCCGGGCGTTCAAAAGGATCGTGTATATAGCAGCCGTATGTATGTTTTTGATTTTCGTTTCCATAGTCGTATATTTGGTGTTTTTCAATAAGAAAGAGGCGGAAGAATCGTCCGAAAGCTATGCGCAGGTAAAGGCCATGAGGGTTAAAAAAGAGGATTATACCGATAAGTACACCGTCATGGGCACGATAAAAGGCGCCATAGAAAACGATATGCGTTTTGAAATAGAAGGCTATCTGGCCATGTACAATTTTAGAGAAGGGGCAAAGATAAAAGAGGGGCAGAATATCTGTTCTCTCGACCCTAAAGACGCCATGACAAAAGCCGATTACGCGCAAAGCAAGTACAAGAGCGAAAGCTCGGCGTTTTTATCGGCGAAAGAAAGATATAAAGTTTATGAAGAAATGTACAATATGAAAGCTCTTGCGGAAAGCAAGCTTCATGAAGCAAGATTTGAAATTCAGGCTGCGGAATCGCGCGTTAAAGCCGCCAAATCCGAACTTGAGCTTGCGCAGTCGAATTTAAAAAAGACAAATCTTGCCGCCCCGTCAAACGGCATTCTCGCGGAAATAATAATAAAGCCGGGCGAATACGTTACGCCTCAGGACGTAGTGTGCAAATTTATAAGCGATCGCGGAACGAACTTTGAAGTCGATATTCCCGAAAAAGACATACAGAAAATTGCCGTAGGCCAAAAAGTCAAGATACTCAGCGATTCGTACCCCGATAAAGAATTTGACGGCTCGATTATAGAAATCGCTCCGGTGGTAAACGTAAGAACCAGAACTTCAACGGTAAAAGTCAATGTCGATAATTCCGAGGGGCAGCTTCGTTCCGGAATGTTTGCCAGAGGAACGATACATTTGAAAGAGCTCAAGGGCGTAGTTTTAGTTCCTACCGACAGCATAGTTTCGCTTAATAATGCTGCATTTTTGGTGCCGGTCATAATTCCCGATTTGAAGCCGGGCGAAGGCGTAGTACAGATGAGGCCTTGCACTCTCGGCGATAAAGTCGGGGAAAAGACGGTAGTCATAGACGGGCTTAATATGGGAGAACTTGTTGTGATTGAAACGAACGGTCAGCTTTCGGACGGCGTGAAGGTGAAATATACCGAAGAAGCCGAATCGGAAGCCATACCGGTAGATTACTAAAAAATACAAAGTGAGGAGTTAAGAGTGCAGAGTGCAAATATTGCGTTTTCGCTTTGCGAAAACTAAAATAGGTTTCGGCAAGTCAGGAATACGGTAATTTCATTTTTCACTCTTCAATCTTCACTCTTCACTCTGCTTCTAAAAAAATGATTGATTTAGGAATAAAAAAGCCTGTTACAACCCTTATGATAGTCATTGCGTTGATGATGTTCTCGTCAATAATGACCGTCAGGATTCCCGTCGAATTAAATCCCAGCATTCAAAGCGGAATGGTAAGTGTAATAACGAGGCTTCGCGGAGGCGTCGCTTCAAGCGAAGTCGAAAAATACGTTACCCGTCCGCTTGAAGAAGTTTTTTCCGAACTTAGCGGCCTGAAGGAAATGATTTCTTCTTCAAAAGAATCCGAATCGAACGTAATGATGACTTTTCATTACGGAGTGAATACCGATTTTATAGTCATAGACGTCCGTGAAAAGCTCGCGCTTGTAAAGCATTTGCTTCCCAAAGAAACCGAGAAACCGATTATTGCCAAATTCGAGCAGTCCGATGCTCCGATTATAATTATAGCGTTGAGTTCCGAAAAGTTTTCTCCGGAACAGCTCAGGGAAATAGCGGAAGAGCAGATCAAAGAAAAAATAATGAGGGTTTCGGGGGTCGCCAATATTGAAATCGGCGGCGGAAGGGAGAGAAAACTTCTCATAAACATAGACAACTCAAAACTTGTCGCATACCAGCTTCCCATCCTTGAAGTGGTTCAAAAAATAAACCTTTCCAATATCTCTATTTCGGCCGGAAGCATTGACGAAGTAAATAAAAATTACGTAATCAGGGCTACCGGTGAATACGATAACATACAAGAAATAGAAAATACCGGGATAGCCATAACTCCCTCGGGGTCGGTCATAACGATCAAAGACATAGGCACGGTAAGGGATTCGTTTTACGAACCGACATCGTTTGCAAGGCTGGACCTTAAGCCTGTTGTTTCGCTGTACATACAAAAAGAGTCCGCGGCAAACACCATAAGCACGGCAAACGAAGCGTTAAGAGTGATAGACCGGTTAAGAACGGAGATAGATCAGAACATTGTAATAACCGTAGTTAAAAACGACGCGGAGTACATAAGCAAAGCAATTTATTCTTTGTGCGAGGCGCTGGTTGTAGGAGCCGTACTTCTTGCCGGAATTTTATTTATTTTTATGCGTAACATAAGAAATATCGTGATAGTAGGCACTACTCTTCCTTTAAGCATATTTATTTCCATACTTCTTATGTATTTTACCAAACAGACCTTTAACGTTATGACGCTAAGCGGGCTTGCCATGGGCATAGCAAACGTAATGGATAACGCCATTGTCGTTATAGAAAACATATCGTTTCACCATCACAGAAAAACATATAAGACAAAAATGGAGCTTGTGATAAAAGGCACGGCCGAATTGTGGCAGCCTATTTTTGCTTCGACCGTTACGACAATAGTGGTATTTTTGCCTCTGGTGTTTCTTGATCCGGAAATCAGGCAGCTTTATCTGCCTTTCGGGCTTACGATTACTTTCGCGCTTATAGCCTCTCTTATAAGTACCATGATTTTTGTACCTCCGCAGATTTACTTCTGGCAGAACAATTTCGAACTTGAATTTCAGAGCTGGTATATGTGGATAAGGCGCTTGTACGGAAAAATTTTAAAATTCGTTTTCAGGCGGCAGACTTTCGTATGGCTGTTCGTATTTGCGCTTTTTTTTACTTCGGTAAAAATTCTTCAAAGCAGGGATTCGGAGTTTATGGACGCAGGCGACGCGAACACTTTCAGGATAGGCGTGCAGTTCCCGCCGGCCACGCGCATAGAAGTTTCGAATGAAATAGTCAAAAAAATGGAAGCAAAACTTTTGACTTACAGGGACGACGTCGAAAGAGTTTCGTCCAAAGTGGAAAAACTGCATACGTTTGTCGAAGTCAAGGTTTTTAAAAACGCCGAGTATTTTAAAGAAGAATTCAGGAAAACTTTCGGCGACTATTCGCCCGCTTTCGTTTACTATCAGGATTCCAGTTCCGCCGGGAACAAAGAAATATTTACGGATTTTTACGGCCAGGATTACGACGAGCTGAAAAAGCTCGCTTTTTCGTCTTCAGGAAGGCTTCAGCAGGTGCAGGGTCTGACCGACGTGAAAATAAGAATGAGGGAAGACGAACCCGAAATAAATCTTTTTGTCGACACGCAAAGGCTTTCTAATTTCGGGCTTACGGCTTATTATTTCGGAAACACTCTTCACTGCCAGATAAGAGGCCTTATAGCCACGCAGTACAGAACGGAAGGCAAGCAGATAGAAACTATCGCAAGGCTTACGCCGGGCACAGTAAAAAATGTCGGCGACGTATTGTTTCTTCCTCTGGTAAACGCAAAGAAACAGACTGTCCGCGTCGGGCAGGTAGCGGAAGCCAAAGAGATAAAGGCCACGCAGGAAATATGGCATAAAAATAAAAAGCGTTTTATACAGATAAGCGCCAACAGGGCAAAAATCGGACTGACCACTGCCGCAACGGGAATAAATACGGCTTTGAAAGGCGTGAAATTCGACAGGGATTATTCTTTTAAAATATCCGGCGATTACGAAAAAACCGTGGAAAGCGAAGGGCAGTTTATGCTTGCCGTCGCGCTTACGGTAATCTTAATCTTCTTTGTTTTGGCGTCGATATTCGAGTCTTACAAACAGCCGTTTTTGATTATGTTCGCTCTGCCTTTAAGCATTATAGGCGTGGCTTTTTCGCTTTGGATATTTAAAAAATCCATAAGTTTGGGAGTATGGATAGGGATAATGATTTTGTTCGGCTCTATAGTTTACGGTTCGATCATTATAGTCGATAAAATAAACCAGAGAAGGCACGGCAGGACGAATATGCTCAGAGTCATATTCGAATCCTGCAAAGAGAGATTAAGGCCGGAACTCATAACGTTCCTTATGAAAACCATCGGGCTTTTGCCTATGGTTTTAAGCCGCGACGAAGCCGCCGCAATGTGGCAGTCTTTGTCTTTAACGGTTCTTTGCGGGACGATAACGGGGACGATGCTTACGCTTTTGATTATTCCCACGGCGTACTATCTTATGGAAGATCCGAAAAACAGTTTTAAAGGGGTTTTGAAAAATCTTTCGTTTATCAAAAATATTTTCGGCAGTTCGAAAAAGAAACTTAAAAAACTCGTGATAAAAAAACCGGAACAGGCAAAAGACGCGCCCAGAGTCCCGAGAATAAAGTTTTAAACAATTTGCCATCCGGAGCTTGTTTCAGCTCCGTAGTTAAAAAGATGAAAAACAGACCCTGAAATAAATTCAGGGCGACAAACTAATTTAAGAGAGACGAAAAATGGCTATACTCAGGCTTTCCGTTGACAGACCGGTAACAACAGTAATGATATTTTTGTCCGTAGGGCTTTTGGGGCTTATTTCTTATACGAGAATTCCCCAGGAACTTTTTCCGGCAATGGAATACCCCCAGATAACCATCGTTACCAAATACGAAGGCGCGGGGCCGGAAGAAGCGGAAAAACTTATAAGCAAAATGGTTGAAGAAACCGCCGGCACCGTCAAAAACATAAAAAGAGTTTCGTCCAATTCCAAAGAGGGCGTATCCATAGTGACGTGCGAATTCAGATGGGGAACAAATATGGATTTTGCCGCTATGGACGTGCGCGAAAAAATAGATTTGATAAAAGAGGCGTTGCCGAGGGATTCTTACGAGCCCGTCGTGCTCAAATACAATCCGACCCAGGTTGAAGCCATGATGTTGTCGGTAAGCTACGCAAACGGCGACGCTTCCCCGATGGCTATGGCCGACCTCAGGCAAACGGCTAAAAAGAGCATAAAAGACGAACTCGAAAGGCTTGAAGGCGTGGCTAAAGTGGAATTAAGGGGCGGCGAGGAAAAAGAGATCCTTGTAGAAATAGACAAAGGAAGGCTTCTTGCCAATCAGGTTTCAATAACCGAAATCATAACGTCCCTTCAAAACTCAAACATAACCTATCCCGCCGGGACAATTAAAGAAGACAAACACGAATACCTTGTAAAAACCGTCGGCGAGTTTCAGGGTATAAGCGACGTGGCCGATCTTTCGTTTTCCAAAGTTGACTATAACATAGATCAGGCGATGAGCACGAAAAGAGTCAGAAACAGAGGGCAGGAAACCGGCGATAAAATAGTGTTTTTAAGGGATATAGCCGACGTCAAAGAATCTTTGAAAGACAGAAAAGGTTATTCCCGTTATCAGGGAAACGAAAACATTTCCGTCGGCATATACCAGCAGTCCGGTTCGAACTTAATAAACCTTTCCAAAGAAGTCAAGAAAAAATTAGTCGAAATAAGGGAAAGCAATAAAATTTCCGAAGATATAACCGTTCAGATCACTTCCGACCAGTCGGACTTCATTAAAGAATCCTTGGCGAATTTGTATTCAAGCGGCATACAGGGAATACTTTTGTCTTTCATACTGCTTTATTTCTTTATGAGAAGTTTTATGGCTTCGATCATAATAAACATAGCGATACCCGTAGCGCTGTGCACCACTTTAAGTTTGATGTATTTTCAGGGGATTTCCATAAACACAATGTCTTTGGGCGGACTTACAGTCGGCATAGGTATGGTTGTCGACAATTCCAATATGGTGCTTGAAAATATTTTAATGCAGTATCACAGGCTTAAGGGTACCGGAGCCGATAAAAAAGATTCCATACACGCGGCGACAAGCAGTTTGCTCGCCCCGGTGCTGAGTGCCACTTTTACGTCGGTGGCAATATTCATTCCTTTTGTTTTCGTAGCCGGAATGATAGGCCAGCTTTTCAAACAGCTTGCGCTGACCATAACGTTTTCTCTGATATCGTCGATATTTGCCGCGATGTTTCTTGTGCCCAGGCTTGCTCTTACGGCGGACTTAAGCAAACAGTCGGTTACCGCGGGTTTAGATGCCATAAACAAATATTTTACTCCTTTATTTAAAAGAGTTTTGGACTGGAGCATGGCAAAAGTCGCATTGGTGCTTTTGATTTATGTCGCTGCCGGAGCGCTTTCTTTTGTATTGATATCCAAAGAGTTTATGCCTAAAGTCGACGAAAGAAGATTTGTGTTGAATATGACTATGCCTCCCGATACTCCTATCGAAATAACCAATGCCACTTCGAAGCGCATAGAAAAACTTATTTCGGGCTATCCCGAAGTGAGAGACATTTCGGTAAGCGTGGGTTCCACGGGAGATGACACGGGCGTCGCGTCGATAGAGTCTTTGGGCACGTATCAGGCCAGAATAATCGGAAGATTGAACAGGGAAGGAATGTCCACGGACGAGCTTGTCGCTGATATCTCGAACGAAATAAGAAAATGGAATATCAAAGGAATCGACACGGAGTTCATCACCCAGCAGGGGCTGTTCGGTTCGGGCGTAGGCGCGTCGTCCGGCCTTATGATAGAAATAAGAGGTACGGAACTCGGCATACTTAAAAAATCGGCCGACGAAATAAGAAAAATTATGGAAGATATGCCGCAGTTTTACGGCATAAAGCTCGACCCTCCGGACGAAGTTCCCGAGCTCAGGCTTGTTATCGACAGGGAACGCGCTTCTCTTTTCGGTTTGTCCACCCAGGATATTTCGGCTATGACTTTGGCGGCGATAAAAGGTTTTGTGGCTACAAAACTTAAACTTAAAGACGACGAAATGGACATAAGGGTAAGAATGCGCCCCGAAGACCGCGACAGGCTTGACAAAATTTTAGAGATGACGGCGTATTCTCCGTGGGGTATGACCATACAGATCAAGCAGATTTCGCAGGCGAATTTTGTAAAAACTTTGCCGGCCATCAAAAGAGTCGAAGGCGAAAGAACGTATCTTTTGTCGTCAAACGTAAGAGGTAATTTTACGAAAGCGGTAACTTCTATCGAAGAAATATTGAAAGAGAGATACGACAATAACGACGTTCACTGCGTTATTTCCGGCGAAATGCTTGCCATGAAAGAAGCGCTGTCGCAGATTTCTTTTGCGCTGGGGCTGGGCGTAATAATAATATTTATGATTTTGGCTTCCGAGTTCGAATCTCTCTACCAGCCTGTCATAGTTATGACCGCCGTTCCTCTCGGGGTTGTAGGCGCTTTGGTTTCTCTTTTTGTAACGGGGCAGACTATCAATTCGATATCGATGCTCGGGTTTATAATGCTTGTGGGAAACGTTATCAATATATCCATTTTGCTTGTGGACAGGTTCAACCTTATGATTGACGGCGAAAAAGAGAAAAATAAAGGATTTTTGCCGGATATTTTGACTTTAAAGAAAAAAGTCGTGGAAGTTACCGTGAAACACATACGTCCGATAACTATGACCACGCTCACGACCGTTACCGGCATGCTTCCGCTTGCCATCGGGTTCGGAGGAAAAACGTCAACTAACCAGCCTATGGCCATAGCCGTTGTCGGAGGTTTATCGTTTGCGCTTGTGCTGGCTTTGATTTTTGTTCCTTACGTATATCTGGCTACAAAAGGTATGAGAAACCGCGAAGAATACGAACTTTTTAATCCGATGTTTGCGTCAAGAAATGAATTCGACGAGCCGAATTTTTAATATTAAAAAACTAAATTATCCGATTATGCGCATTAGTAAAGTCCGTCATCCTGCGTGAAATCGCAGGATCCATTATAAATAAAGGCTTTTCTATAGACCCTGCAAGAGACTTCGTTTCCGCAGGAAGACAAGTGTTTGTCACGGGATAATTCTGTTGGAAAATAAGACTATTTTTAAAGGAAAATAAATATGATTATGTGGATTGCTTTTTGGATTATCGTAGTTGTCTCGCTTTTTATCGATTTGGTTATTCTCAACAAACGTCACGGCGACATTACCATAAAAACGGCCGTTAAAATGGTTGCTTTCTGGATAGCGCTCGCTTTGTCTTTCGGCGTTGCCGTGTATTTTGCTTTCGGAAGCGAAAAGGCGCTGGAATACGTAACGGGCTATATTGTGGAATATTCTCTTTCCGTGGACAATATGTTTGTGTTTTTAATCATATTTTCCTATTTTGCCATACCTAAAAACCATCAGCCTAAAATTTTAATTTACGGGATTTTGGGAGCCGTGATTTTAAGATTTTTATTCGTTTTTATAGGCGTTCAACTGATAAATTCTTTTGCGTGGATTATATACGTGTTCGGAGCAATTTTAATCTATACGGCAATTAAAATGATCCTTGACAAAGGAGACGAGGTCTCCCCGGAAAAAAACATAGCTTATAAAATTTTGAAAAAAATGTTTCCGTTTAAACAGGATGATACTTCCGGGAACTTTTTTACGAAAGAGAACGGAGTCCTCTACGCGACGCCTATGCTTGCCGCTGTTGGGGTTATCGAAATGAGCGACATTATTTTTGCGGTGGATTCGATTCCTGCTGTCCTTTCCATATCCAAAGACACGTTTATAGTCTATACGTCAAACATATTTGCGATTATAGGTTTAAGGTCGCTGTATTTTTTACTGTCCGGGCTTGCCGAAAAATTCAAGTATTTAAAATACGGCGTCGCCGTAATTTTGTTTTTTGTAGGATTAAAAATGCTCGTTTCCCACTATTTTCACATCCCCACGGCAGTTTCGCTTGCCGTAATAATCGTCATTCTTTCGGCATCAATACTTATTTCGGTACTGAAAAATAAGAAAAATTAAAAATTCTTGCGGGGGTGCGGGTTTTAAGTTATAAATGTCGTACGCCATACAGTTCAGGCTGTTTAGTGTTTTGAGGTTTCACAATAATTTTGCAAGTAGCACAAACGGTTTTTTAACAGGGAATGTATAATATCCACAGGAGTCAAATAAAAAAAGGAGGTATAGTCAGCAGTACAAAAAATAAAAATGGAGGGTGTCATGAAAAAAAGAATTTGGTCGTATGTCTTGGCAGCAGTTTTAGCAATTTCTTTAGCAGGAGCAACATTTGCCGCTCCTGTGCAGACAGAAAACGAGGCCGGCGGTCCGGCTGCGGTCAGCAAAGCGGGGACAATTACTAATTCCATGGAGGTTGGCAGTTCAATCGGCTCGGAAGACATCAATAAGGCTATGGGCAGAATATCTCAGGTTTTCAATTATATCGCCGGAATACTGGTAAATGTTATAGACGGAGATAGGAATGTAACCATTTTCGATGCGGGCGAGGTAAGAGCGACTATGGGTTACAATTCAAACGGAACGTTTACTTTGACTAGTTTGAACTTTTTCGGAAGAGATCAGCATGCAATTGATAAAGCGGGCGGATTTGAAAAATTTCTTTCGGCTTTCGGTGTTCCGGCTCAGCAGTTACAGGCAGTTTTGGGTAACTTTAACGAGCAAGGACAAATGGTAACAAAGCCTACGGAAGAAACAGATGCCCCTAAATATGGTGTAGTTGGATGGATGAATAAAGCGGCGGAAACTTTGAAAAAAGGCGTAAATCATTCTATATCGATAGATTTGACAGCTGCCGGCGGGGCAAGTTTAACGGTAAAAGAAAATGGGAATGCTCTGTTTTCGTATTCGGGAACGCCTAACATACCCGGCAATGTTGCTACTCCTGGACATGATGGCCTTTTTGTGACTGCTGAATATAAATATGATAATCACGGTTTCTTAAAAGAGGTTGTCCAAACAGTTTTTGAAGTTGACGTATTGCAGAGTTTGACGGAAGACCAGAAGAAGACTATGACTGAACTCGGGATATCAGAAAACGAATATGAGAAAATGGTAAAAGCTAAAGAAAACTGGCTCGCTGCAAATCCGTCAAAGAAAGCTGAAGATTATGATAAGACAGCTGCCGGTCAGGAACTTCAAAAAATAACCAGTCTTTCTCAAGGTAAAGGTGATACAGTATATAAACAAGGTACAAGAACTACATATTACAAAGAAGGGAAAGCGCGTTATGTAACCGACGGGAATGGTACTAAACTTTCAGAAACCACATATTCGAAGCTGGGAAACATAAATTCTTCTAAAGACTTGGAAACCAATAATGTAACGTATTTTGTCGGCGGTCAAGCTGCATATGTTGTAAATCATACTGGAAGCAGAATTCAGGAATATGTGCGTCATTCGAACGGCACAATGGATGGTGTAAAAACATATAGTGATAGCGGTGTTGCGCAAATAACCGCGTATTCTTACGGAAAAGCTTTGGCAACTGCAGATGTAACAAGCGACGGAAAGCCGAATTCAACTTTTGATTCTTTAAGGACGGCATGGAAAGATATAGTTACGAATAATTCGGTTAGTTCTATAGAGGGGCTTATAGAGGCTAATTCCATAACAAATATCCAGTATTATGCGGAGCATATGAGTAATACTGCTTTTATGACTGTTATGGGAATGAATGCTGATGACGTAGTTGCTCAAGAAAAGACAAAAATACGTCTGGAAAATGAACTGAATGCGATAATAGGCGGAGAACAAAAATCGTTGTCTGCAGAAGAAGAAAGTTTGCTTAGGAAGCAAACGGCAATGGCATGGACTGCAATGCTCAATAATAACGGATTTTCAGCAGTAGGTTCTGCGCGTTTTACTTTAAATGAAAGTACGCATGAGGTCGGTGGAGAGGGCGGAGATGTGTGGTCATGGAGTCACTCTCAAAGTTCCGGAAGCGGTACTGAACAAGAATTCAGAGACTCTTATACAAACAGTCGTAGGATAAGCGTTGCAACTGATGAAGATTTTAATTCTTCCGGCGTGAGAAGAACAGCTACGGTAACTAGTGCCGCGTCTGCCAGAGTTTATAGTAAAACTCTCGGTGTTAACACTACTGTTATGAGTATGGGACAAAGCTTATTCACTTTAAATTGTGTTAGAGATCTTGGTTCCACGGTAACGGATACTACACCGCCGGCGAGAGAAGTTGATTATACGTATGATCCAGTGATTGAAGGAGAATTAAAAGGATTTGTCGGTGAAAATGGAGAACCATTGCTAAATGAACAAGGTGAACCTATGACGGAAGCTGAAATTGCCGACTATATTGAGAATGGCGGAATAGTTTATGCTTCAGTCAATGCTGAGTGGGCTAATGTAATGGACGGCGGAGCCGGGGAAGTTATGGGCGAAGAAATGCTCGTTCAGATTACAGATGTTGCAGCATATAAGCAATTGGCCGGTAGCGTAAATAAAACGGTTATGCTTATGGGTGATGTAACTACTGATGTTGACGGTAAGAAAACAATGGTAATGAACACTACCTACGGCGGCGGAGTTTTAACTGATACCGGTGCTATTAGTGAGATGAAAGATCTTATCATAAGAATCGGAAAAGGAGAAGCCACTGAAGAAGAGATTTCCAATCCCAATAACAAATGGATAAAGGATAACATTGACAGCAATGTGGAATTTTTCAAAGAGCAAGGAATAGAAAATGCATCTTTGGCGGAGAAATGGAACAAATTGGTAGAGGCCGGTAAGAAGGATGGTGTTGATTATAGTAATGATACGGAAGTTGCCATAAGAGCGGTTTTTGATGAGATATATAATAAAATAATTGAATCAGTGCCGCTTCGCGAGATGAACAACATAGAAGAGAATAAGCAATCTCCTCTAAATAGAACACTTTTCATGCTTGGCGTGGCGATAGAAGGGGCAGTTCAGGCTATATTTTAGAAAAGCAAAAGATGTCCTTAAGTTTGTTTTGAAGTAAAAGTAAAAAGGCAGGTCGGGTGTGTCACAAAACCCGATCTGCTTTTTTACATATAAATGAGGTCAGGAAGTCTATATGATACTTTTAACAAAATAAATAAAAGCAATAAGTATAACCTTAATTGACGTATCCCCAAAAACTATGCCAGTCGCAAGTTGAGATTTTTGTCTTTTTGAAGGTCTCTTTTTTGTTGTTTTATGAATTCTCTCGACGACAAATTGCCAATCGCACTATGCGGTCTTTGCGTATTATAGTCGGTTGACCATGACTCAAGTTTTTCACGCAAATCTTGCATATTTGAAAAAATATTGCTGTTTAGAAATTCGTCCCGAAGTTTGCCGTTAAAG
>JAISVT010000044.1 GCA_031271405.1 Candidatus Endomicrobium macrotermitis
CAGACATATCGAGGCATTGGGCTTTATAAGAGGGACGGCATTAAATACTGTAGGCAAAGAGTTGGAGCCAATATTGAGGGCAAAGGGAATAGACACGGACAAACTTAAAGGGAATGATAACCTTTACAGAGGGCTGTTGATAAAAGGTTTGCAGATAAAGCTGGAAAAAATGAAACAAAAGGAAAAAGAGATAGTCAGAAGTTTGGAAAATGAACTTAATCAAAAAGACGAACAGTGGATAAGTGAAAATGCACAGGCGTATCTTGACAGGATAATATCTGACGTAAATAGGGATATCGAGGAAACTTTATCTAAAAACGAGTACGCAATCGTAAAACTTGAAAATGAAGAAGCTGTAGCGGCGGCAATAGAAGGACTAAAAGACTTGAACGTATTGCTGCAGGATAAGTTCAGGTTAAGGGAAGTGCCGAAAGAGATAAAGATATCAACGCTTGCAGTAAGAAATATACTGGCTGCCGCGTAAAGTTTGACATTCAAAAGCCTTTCTGATATAATCTCAAAGTTGTTTTTAACAGGTCTCTGGGGACGTGGTGTAGCCTGGTTTAACACACTGCCCTGTCAAGGCAGAGACCGCGGGTTCAAATCCCGTCGTCCCCGTATTACAAGATGTTTAGAACTTTCAGCACTATCAAAAGCCTCAAACTCGTTATTTTTTAACTAGATTTGAGGTTTTTCTTTTGTCTCAAAATTTTACCTATAAAATTCAGCTTAATATGACCTGTACTTAGTTGGTTGCAGAGTCTTCAAATTAAGCCACCCCACAAAAATGAAATCCTGAACTTTTTTAAGTCATGGCTTTTTTATTTGACTATACGCGGTCAGTTACTACGTCCCCGCGACCAGAGAGAGTTCTCTGTTGTAGTTTTAGGCAAAAATATAAGGCAAACAGCGAGAAATTCTCTGTTCGCCTTTTCACCAGTCACCTTTGCGCAATTTATTGTTAGGAAAGTGGCTTTTTATTCTTGACCGGCCCATACATAGCGTAGCTTACATTGTCCGATTTAAGATATTTCCTTATAAACGATTTCATCTCGCGAAGACTGATATCATAGTACATTTTATCCCGCTGCTCGTAAGGGATTATTTTACCATAGCGCGTATAGGCAAAATAGTTACTATCGGCTCTATTTTCAGCAGTGATATATTCACGACTTGCTCTTCCATTTTTTATACGCTCCATATCTTCTTCTGTAACTATATCTGGAAGATTTTTTATGACATCAGTCAAAACTTCTAAATATTTTTTCAAGTGCTTCTTTTCCATAGAAGCTCCAATCTCGATACAAACACCCTTGCTTTGTGATAACACGGGATCGTCAAAAGAACTTATATCCGCGTATATATGATATGCAAGCCCATACTTATCTCTGATTTCTCTATGCAAAACGCTTGAGAGGCCTTCGGATAAAATAGCACAAAGAGCCATAGCTTTCATATATCCTTTTACATCCGCGAAGTCTGCCAGATGATAAAGATGTCCTATATAAATCTGCTTTATATTCCGATGTTTCGTTTAACCTTCAACGATTTATACTTATATCTTAATCCTTTCTTTATGTCCTCGAAATATTTCTCAAGCAAAAATTTAATGTCTTTGTGCGGTTTGTCACTCAGTAAGGATATTGTCATATTGCTGGCAACATAATATTTTTTCATAAACGCATATACATCTTTAAGAGTTATTTTTCTAAGAGTATTTTCAAAGCCGACTATCGGATCCACCCCATATACTTGCTTGCATAAATTATCCTGATTGCAAGCGTCGTGCTCATCTTGATACGATTTCAACTCCTGTATAACAACGGATTTTTCTGTTTCAAACTCGTCGCGAGTGATACGTTTATTTTTTATCATATCCGAGAACAGATCAAATATAGTTTTAAGAAATTCCAGCTTTATGGAAGCAAAATAGCAGGTATTTTCATAATCAGTAAATGCATTTACTTTGGCTCCTTTTATTTCTAGTAACTTGACAACCTCCGCCGCCGTTCTTGTTTGAGTCCCCTTAAACATCAGATGCTCGGTTAGGTGGGCAATACCTTTTTGTCCGGCGGTTTCTACTATAGAGCCAACTTTGAAATATATCCGCATATGCGCCAAGGTAGTTTTTGCCCTCTGGTTTATAACGGTAATGCCATTTTTTAATTTGAATATTTTTATATCGTTCATTTGTTTTTGAGTTCTCATATTATAGTTTTATTAAAATACATTGACCTTATTTTAGCAAAATATGCCCTACCGCCTGTTAGATTTTCCCGTCAAATATGCAATAGTTTTTCTTCGTGTGTTTTATGATAAAATTTTAAAAATATGAATTATACTTACATTCTAAAATGTGCAGATGGCACCTTGTGGTCGCGGGGACGTAGTAACTGACCGCACAGTTTAATCACTTTCTTCAGCAATTATATGTCTTTCCATTACTTCTTATTTAAATAATATAACAAATTTTGTGAAGTATTTTACGTTTGGACAAGGAAGAGTCGAGGGAAGTTTACGCACAGAGGTGAATGACCGATATATGAAACATTTACAGAATTGTTGGAAGAATATGCAAGTGCCGGAAATGCCGTTTAATAATATTTGTCTATCCCGCCGTATCCGGGGATCAATTTGCCTTTCTTCGTTTTTTCAATAAAGTTGTTCAGCCGTTTTCCGAACTCATCGGGGCTCATGCGCGCGGAGTCGATGTAAGCAATTCTTATTCTTTTGTATGAGTCCGAAAACTTTTGAAAATGTTTCCGGGCATCTTTTTCTTTTTCGACAGCCTTGAGAATGTCTTCAGGGAAGACGAACGGTTCTCTCAATACATTGCGGATATGCTCGGTAAGAGACGGGTGTATTAATTTTTTGTCCATAAGCCGGGCAAGCCGTTCTTTATTGGATTGCGAATAAGCGCTTTTGCGGCTGCGCGGGGAAAACTTTTGGATTTTGTGTTTTTTATCCAATGACTTTATCGTGCTGTCAATCCAGCCGAAGCATAAAGCTTCTTCAACCGCGTCATTATATAAGATTGCTGTTTCTCCTGAGGCTTTTAAAGGGAAAACAAACCAGACTTCGGATTTTTTGTCGAAGTTTTTCTCCAGCCATTTCCGCCATTTTGCCCTTGTGCTAAAGTATTGCGGAGTGATTCCGTTTTTCATGCGTGTACCTTTAAAAGTACGGATAAAATCAGCTTCCTTTAACTACCTTCCTGCATTTTTTAATTACTACCCTGTCGTCTCTCAAAGAATAAAAGTTTCCTTCAATTACCACTTCTTCGCCTTTTTTAAAATCTCTTAATTTCAAGGCATCCGTTCTCGGTAAAACGCATGTAGCGTATTGACGTCCGCCTTTTGTATCGGAAAGAGCGACAAACGGCGTGGCGTATTTGCTTATGCCGGTATCTATTACAAAGCCTGTCACCGTTACGGGGTCGTCAAACTCAAATGAAATCGTTTTTGCCGTCAAATCGTTAAAAAGCGCGGCAACGGGCGCCGGTTCGGCGGCATACGCGCCGGCAGCATACGCTGTCAAACAACAAACAAATGCGGAAAACAGCATAAATTTTTTCATAGTTCCCTCCTGTTTTTACAATTTCATTATAACAATTTTAAACGGCCGATGCGACGCGGACATTTTTGTTTATTAACTCTTAAAATTATATAATCTACTCATTAATAAATTAACAGAGGCATAAAATGAAAAAAATCAAAATTTGCATGCTTTTATTTTTGACGGCGCAGCTTTTTGTATGCGGCTGTATGCTTAAAAGGCTTCCGAGCGATCAGGCCGTGTCAAAAGAAGTCGTAAAAGAAGTAGAATCCAAGGTTTATGACACTTCCGTTGTCCGCGCCGCTTTGAAATTTAAAGAGGTTAGCGGATATTACCTCAGAAACGGCGTCAAACTTACAAGAGAGATAAATTTTTTCAATGCGAATTCCCAAAAAAAATTCGACGAATACCTCGGCAAATCATCTCTAAATACGTCGGAATCCGGCATAGACTTTAAAAAGAACGCCGTCGCTTTTATCGTTACGAAATCCTCTTCGGAAGCGTACGATATAAAAATCAGCAGCGTTTATTGCGTGGGAAGCGACATATACTGCGATTATGAAATTTTTCCGGGCGAAATCTCCGGTAAAGGCTATTTTACGCCGGAAATCAAAATTTTGGCAATCGAAAAGCCGCAAAACGTTACCAATATCGCTTTTGTAAATCCGGAAAGAAAAATAACCGTTTTGCCGTTCGGAAACAGAAATATTTTTTCGCCGGCTTCGCTTGACGATTTGAAAAAATATTACACGGGCATATATAAAGGAACCATTCCCGCCGCGGACGGCCCGGGAATATTAATGAACCTTAATCTTAAACAGGATAATACTTATACGCTTCAGGAGACATATATAGACCGTTACGACAAAGCGTTTGAATCCTCGGGGAAATGGGCGCCTACGGAGGATTTGTCTTCTTTCGTTTTGGATTACGATAAAGATCCGGAGGAACAGATACGCTTTTATTTCCTTGACAGAAACACTGTCGAAAAACTCGATATTTACGGTGAAAAAATCAATTCCGAACTGTACAAGCTGAAAAAATAAGGTAACTTAATGAACTTTTCGAAATATACCCGCGCCGCTTTGGCCGCCGCGGGAGCCGGGGCAAAAGAACTTCTGAAATATTACGACAAAACCATAAACGTCGAATATAAAGGCGAAACGGATCCAGTTACCCTTGCCGATAAAAATTCCCAAAAAGCGGCAATTAAAGTAATAAAAAACACGTTTCCCGGGCACGGTATTCTTGCCGAAGAAGACGGCGTCGCGGAAACCGGCAAAGATTTTTGCTGGATTATAGACCCGCTGGACGGCACGGTAAATTTTGTGCACGGCCTTCCCGCGTTTTGCGTGTCCGTCGGATTAAAATATAAAGACGAGATTATTTCGGGCGTCATTTTTTCTCCGGTAATGAAAGAGGTTTTTATAGCCGAGAAAGGCAAAGGCGCGTTTTTAAACGGCAAAAAAATAGAAGTTTCAAAAGAGAAAAAGCTTATACGTTCGCTTGCCGTTACGGGTTTTCCGTACTATACGAGAAAACGCCCCGGAAGAGTGATAAAAAATTTCTCTAAAATAACGCTTGAAACGCAGGGAATAAGAAGGCTTGGTTCCGCCGCTTTGGATTTGGCTTATGTCGCGTGCGGAAGGTTCGAGTTTTTCTGGGAAGAAGGATTGAAGCCGTGGGACATAGCCGCGGGAGTTTTAGCGGTCAAAGAAGCGGGCGGCATCGTAAGCGGCTATGACGGAGCGGAAAAATATTTTTCGGATATGACGATTCTCGCGTCAAACAACAAATCCATTCACAAACGGGTTTTAAATATAATAAATGAAAAAAGATAAAAAAGAATACGCCGCAAAAATAATAAAAATTTTGTCAAAAGAGTTCGGAAAGCTTGAATGTCCTTTGGGTTTTTCTTCCCCGTTTGAACTTCTTACGGCCGTAATTTTGTCGGCGCAATGCACCGACGAGCGCGTAAATAAAATTACCCCGGCATTGTTTAAAAGGTACAAAAAAATAAAAGACTACGCCGGCGCGGATCCGGAAGAGCTGCAGGGCTATATACGTTCCGCGGGTTTTTTCAGAAACAAAGCGAAAAATATCATAGGTTCCGCAAAGACGGTATTGTCATCTTTCAACGGCGAAGTCCCTCAAACTATGGACGAGATCCTCAAACTTCCGGGAGTGGCCAGAAAAACGGCCAACGTGGTTTTGGCGAACGCTTTCGGGAAATCCGAAGGCATTGCCGTGGATACGCACGTTATAAGGATTTCCAACCTGCTCGGGCTTACTAAAAACGCTGACCCCGTAAAAATAGAAAAAGACTTGACGAAAACCGTTCCGCGAAAGCATTGGACGGATTTTTCTTTTTTGATCCAGACGCTCGGCAGAAGGATTTGCAAAGCAAGAAACCCTAATTGCGCCGAATGCCCTTTAAATAAAATTTGTCCGGGCGCGCGGATATGATAAAAATTGCCGATTTGTGCAAATCGTTCGGAAGCAGGATACTTTTTGACAATCTGAACTTAAATATAAACGCAAAAGAAAAAGTCGGGCTTGTAGGCAGAAACGGCCACGGGAAAACCACTCTTTTCAAAATTATTTTAAACGAAACGGAATACGATTCGGGTTCCGTAAACATTCCTAAAAACTACAAAATCGGATATTTGCAGCAGCACATAAATTTCACAAAACCGACTGCCGTTCAGGAAGCGTGCCTTGCTTTGCCTCCCGCCGAAAAAGACGAAATGTGGAAAGCCGAGAAAATTCTTTCGGGTTTAGGTTTTTCTCAGGTCGATATGTTAAAAAATCCTCTTGAATTTTCGGGCGGGTACAAAATAAGGATAAATCTTGCCAAAGTCCTGCTTTCCGACGCGGATATGCTTATGCTTGACGAACCCAATAACTACCTTGACATTGTCGCGATACGCTGGCTTACGGGTTTTTTGCGTTCGTGGAAAGGCGAATTGATGCTTATAACCCACGACAGAAATTTTATGGACGGCGTAATAACGCATTGCGCGGCCATACACAGAACAAAAGCCAGAAAAGTCGAAGGAAACACCCAGAAATTATACGAACAGATAGAAAAAGAAGAAGAAATCTACGAGAAAACCCGCTTAAATATCGAAAAAAAGCGCAAACAGACCGAAATTTTCATAAGGCGTTTCAGGGCGAAAGCAAGGCTTGCGGGCATGGTGCAGTCGCGCATCAAATCCCTTGAAAAACAGGAAGATATGCGTGAACTCACAGCCATGGAAGACCTGGATTTTTCGTTTTCGCCGCTTCCTTTTAACGCCGCAAAAATGATGGGCGTCCACAATTTAAGGTTCGGTTATACCAAAGACAATATTCTTATAGACAAACTCAGTTTCGACGTTTTGAAAAAAGACAGGATATGCGTTATAGGCAAAAACGGCAAAGGCAAATCCACGCTTTTAAAAATACTGTCCGGCCGCCTTGCCGCGGTTGACGGCGGCATAAAAACGCATCCCGATTTGAAGACTTCTTATTTTGTCCAGTCTGACGCGGCAAATTTAACGCCCAATAAAACCGTATTTGAAGAGATAATAAGTTCGGACAGCCGCTGTCTTCCGCAAAAAGCAAGAAATATCGCCGGAAGCATGATGTTTAGCGGAGACGACGCTTTAAAAAAAATAGAAGTTTTGAGCGGCGGCGAAAAAAGCCGCGTTCTTTTGGGTAAAATTTTGGTTCATCCCAGCCACCTTCTTCTTTTGGACGAACCGACAAACCATTTGGATATGGAATCCTGCGAAGGGCTTATAGACGCCATAAACGGATTCGAAGGCTCGGTAATACTTGTAACGCATAATGAAGAGCTTTTGCATAATATTGCCGAAAAACTGATAATTTTCGACAGGGACAAAGTCAGCGTATTTGACGGAACGTACGGGGATTTTTTAAACGTAAGGGGTTGGGAAGACGAAGGCGGCGAAATAAAAGCCAAAAACTCCGCCAAAAATAAAGTTTTAAACAGAGACGAAATAAAAAAGCAGAGAGCCAGGCTTATACAGGAAAAATCCGGAGTTTTAAAGCCTCTTGAAGAAAATATATCAAAAACCGAAAAAGAAATATTCGAAAAAGAAGCTCTTTTAAGCGCGAATACCGAAAAACTCGTTCAGGCTTCGCAAAATTCCGATATTGCTTTCCTGGCAGAAGGCCCGAAAATAGACAAACAGCTTAAATCCGAACTTGAAAAATTATACGAAAGCCTGACAAACCTTACCGAAGAATTCGAAAGCCGAAGCGAACATTTCCGAATCAAAATGATGGAAATAGAAGAACTTTAGCTTTTAGGGGACGCTGCGTTCCCTTGGAAAACATTGAAAAATCAATGCAAAAATTATACAATTCTTATTCCGTAATTTATAAAAGAGACAGGAGATTTTAATGTCTAAACTTTGGTCATATAATGAAGCCGGCGAATGCTCGGTAAGCAATGCAAGGGCATTGCCGCAGCCTTTGGTTCATATGCTTGCAAACAGCCCCAAATATTTTTCTATAAGCGACAACTTTTTAAGGGGATTTTCGGGGTTCGACTATACAAGAATGTTCGGCGAGTTCGATACTTTGTTTTTTCAGAAAGGAAACGCCAGATTTTTGTGGGTTCGCCCTCAAAATGAAAAGCCGTGGCTTGTAAACAATTACGATTTGACCGATACCGAAACTTTCGAGCCTAAATACGAAATGGGTTTGGGCTATGTTAAATTCAGCGGGAAACACAAAAAGTACGGCCTTGAAGTAAACGCCGTTGTTTTTGTCCCGAACGACGAAACCGCGGAAATCTGGACCGTCGAAATCAAAAACAATTCATCAAAACCCGTAACGCTCGACTTTATACCGGCGGTTCCTATTTTCGGCGGAAACAGGGCGTATGTCGAGTACCACAGGGACGTTGTCAGGCTTTATAATAAAAGTAAAATTACCGATCACATAGAAATACTTCCCGGGCTCGAATGGGTCGAAGGTTCTACGGAGCCGAGCGATATATGCTACTTTATGGGAGCAGAAACCCAAAAAGGCAGAAAAGGAAACAGATTTTATTCGGACAGGGAATCTTTTTTAGGCGCAAACAATATGTGGCTTAAGCCGCAGGCTGTTTTAAACAACGAGGCTCCGAAAGCCCAGTGCTTCGGCAAAGAAGCTGTCGGCGCGATAGAATTTAAAAATATAACGATACCCGCGGGAAAATCCGAAAAATTTGCCGTAGTAACGGGCATAGCGTTTGACGGAAGCAAAGGCGCTCAAAAACTTTTAAAGAAATTCGATTATGCCGGCACGCAAAAAGCGTTTCAAAAGCTTAATGATTTTTGGAAAGAAAGGACTTCCAGAGTCATTATCGAAACCGGCGACAAAGATTTCGACAATTTATGGAACAACTGGTGGTGCTACCAGCTTTCTATGAGATATTGGTTCGGAAATACGGGGCATCCCCAGACGGATTACGGCTCCGATTTTGCCGGCTGGAGAGATTTTTGGCAGGATATGATGGCTGCCACTGTCATAGACCCGAAAGGACTTGAAGAAAGGACAATGCACACCCTTTCCGGAATACGCATAGACGGCACAAACGCGACCCGGTTTTTCGCAAGGACGAAAGAATTCGGCAGCGACGAAGTGAACGGTTTGTGGTGCGACCATCCTTACTGGACGGCGCAGACGGTTATGATACTTGTGAACTTTCTCGGGGACTATAAATTTTTGTTCAGGGACGGCATACCGTACTTTAAAGATCTTTACATAAGCAGAGGCGAAGGCAAAGACGAAAACTGGAAAAAGGGAAATATAGGCAGCCATAAAACCGTTAAAGGCGCCGATTATAAAGGCACTGTGGCGGAACATCTTTTGGTCCAGCTTTTGACGATGTTTTACGATGTCGGAAACAACAACCTTTTGAAACAAAAAAGGGCGGACTGGAACGACGCTGTCGATCAGGTAAAAGGGGAAAACGTCACTTTTACTTTCGGGCTTGCCCTCGACTGCAATGAGTTTGCCGGTATTTTGGAAAAATCCGCAAAACACGAAAATATTTCGGAAATCGAAGTTTTCGAGGAGCTTGCGCTCCTGATAAGCAAGAATTCAAAAGGCGATACGCCGGCCAAAGAGCGCCAAAAAATACTTGAAAAGTATTTGAATAAAGTAAACGGAAAAATAAGCGGCAAAAAAATAAAAATAAAAGTAAGCGATATCGTAAAAGATTTGAGAAATAAAGCGGAATTATCGGCGTCTAACGCGCACAAAAAAGCCTGGAACGGCAGCTATTACAGCGGATATATTTTTGACGGCGGAAAGCCCGTGGACACGATTTTCAAAAAGAACGCTTTGAAGAAGAAAAACCCGGCCTCGGACGATTTTGAAATGATGCTTATGCCGCAGACCTGGAGTTTGGTATCCGGAGCTGCGGATAAAGCGGGCGTTTCGGATAAAGTTATAGATTCCGTATTAAAATACCTTTACGATAAAAAAGTGGGCGCGTTAAAACTCAACTATCCCCCGTATTTGAAATTCGATAAAACGATAGGCAGAATAACGGGTTTTGCCGCAGGTACGAAAGAAAACAACGCTTTGTTTTGCCACGCAAACCTGTTTTTTATATGGGCGCTGTTGCGCAGAGACAAAGCGGATGAAGCGTACAAAATATTTTCGGGCGTGAATCCTTTGTCGCACGATCAATACGAATTTAAAGCCGGCCCCTGGATTCCCGAATATTATGTTTCTTCGGATAATCCCAATATAGCGGGAAGGGGGGAATACCCGATACTTACCGGTTCCGCGGCGTGGACAAGATATTTGTTCCAAAACTTCTTTTTCGGCGTCCGCGGCGAACTTGACGGTTTGAGAATAGACCCGAGGCTTCCGGCAAACAAAGATTTCAAAGAAACTTCGTTAAACATAAAATTCAGGGGAGCGCAGTACAATATAAAATTTACGAATAAATCCCTCAAGAGAAATGCGAAAGCCGCCGAGATTACGGTTGACGGCGATAAAATAGAAGGGAATCTTGTTCCCGCTTTCGGCAAGGGGACTCATAAAGTGGAAGTTCGTTTAAATTGAAAACCGGAGGAAAATATGAAAATAACCGTATGCGGAGCGGCAGGAAGAATGGGGCAGGCTATAATTTCGCTGGTAAAAATCGATGAAACCGTACAGATAGCGGGAGCGCTGGAATACGAAGGGAGCGCGGCTATAGGCACGGGAAATCCCGTGATAGAATCGTCGTGCGAGCTTGAAAAGTATCTTCCGCAATCGGACGTTTTGATAGATTTTACAAATCCGGACGGAGCTTTGAAAAATCTGGCTTTTGCGAAGAAACTTAATAAACCGGTCGTAATAGGCACCACGGGTTTTATCGCCGAGCAAAAAGATCAGATCGCGGAAATCGCAAAATCGATCCCGGTGGTTATGTCTCCGAATATGTCGGTCGGCGTAAACATTTTGTTTAAACTTGTCGATGAAGTCGCAAGGCTTATACCCGATTACGACATAGAGATAGTGGAACTTCATCACAGCAAAAAGAAAGACGCTCCTTCGGGAACAGCGGCGAAACTTTCGGAAATTGCCGCAACGGCGACAGGCCAAAACATAAATACCGTAGGAGTTTACGGCAGAAAAACCGTAATGGGCGAAAGAAAGAAAGACGAGATAGGCGTTTTATCGGTAAGAGCCGGAGATATTGTCGGCGACCATACGGTTTATTTTGCAGGCCCCGGCGAAAGGATAGAGCTTGTTCACAGGGCGCATTCCAGAGACACTTTTGCCGCCGGTTCGATAAGAGCGGCGAAATGGCTTATGGGAAAAGAACCCGGCTTGTACGATATGCAGGACGTTTTGGGAATAAAGAAAATTTAACGTAAGGCGCGGGCGTCATACCGGTAAATCGGTATCCGCGTACGCCGTTAAAAGACGTAAGCAATAGGTTCCGCGCCGGCCGCGGAACGATAAGACGAGAGGATATCAATGGAAATACGTTACAGCGAAAAACTTAAAAAACTTCCGCCGTACCTTTTTATCGAGATAGACAGAAAGAAAAAAGCCGCCGCCGAAAAAGGAGCGGACATAATTTCCCTCGGCGTAGGCGACCCCGATTTGCCGACCCCCGAACACATAGTAAAATCCATGCAGGAAGCCGCTGCAAATCCGGCAAACCACCAGTATCCTTTCGGAGCGGGTCTTCTTTCTTACAGGAAAGCCGTTGCGGGCTGGTATAAAGAAAGGTTTAACGTCGAACTTAATCCCGATAACGAAGTGTGCGCTTTGATAGGTTCCAAAGAGGGCATAGGGCACATTCATCTGGGTTTTGTAAATCCCGGAGACGTTGTTTTGATTCCCGAGCCGGGTTATCCCGTGTATAATACGGGCACGATTTTTTCAGACGGCGTTCCTTATTTTATGCCTTTGCTTGAAGAAAACAATTATCTTCCGGATTTGGACGCCATACCCGCGGACATTCTCAAAAAAGCCAAAATTATTTTTGTAAATTACCCTAACAACCCGACGGCAGCCGTCGCCCCGAAAGAATTTTACGCAAAACTTATAGAGTTTGCGAAGAAAAACAATATTATAGTAGCCGCGGACGCCGCGTATTCCGAAATTTATTACGGCGAAAAGCCCATGAGTTTTTTGGAAGCCGAAGGCGCGAAAGAAGTCGGCGTGGAATTTCATTCGCTTTCGAAAACTTACAATATGACCGGTTGGCGCATAGGCTGGGTCTGCGGAAACAAAGATATTGTCGCGGGAATAGCCAAAGTCAAAGACAATTACGATTCCGGCGCTTTTCAGGCAATTCAGGAAGCCGCGGTGACAGCTCTCACTTCGTCTCAAAAATGCGTTGAAGACGCGAGAAAAATATACAAAGACCGCAGGGACGCTTTAGTGGAAGGTTTGCAAAAACTCGGCTGGGACGTAAAAGTTCCGCAGGCAAGTTTCTACGTTTGGGCAAAAGTCCCGAAAGGCTATACGTCTTCGGACGCCGTGGGTAAACTGCTGGATGAAGCGGCTATAGTCTGCACGCCCGGAAACGGCATGGGAAAAAGCGGCGAAGGATACGTGAGATTTGCCCTTACCGTAGGCGTACCGAGAATAAAAGAAGCCGTTGAAAGAATGTCGAAAATAAAGTGGTAAAACGTTTATGGCAAGCGATTTGGATTTCGTAAATTACGTTGCGGAGCAGATCAAAAACGCCGGGACTGTCACATATAAAAAAATGTTCGGCGAATATCTGATTTACTCCAACGGAAAACCGGTCGTTTTGATATGCGATAATACCGCTTTTGTAAAAATATGCGATTGCGTAAAGCCGTATTTGGAGAATGCGGAAAAAGGGTTCCCTTACAAAGGCGCAAAAGAGCATTATATCGTTGATCCGGACGACGGCGGTATTTTATCTTCCGCGGTGCGCGCCCTTGAAAAGAATTTGCCTGTCCCGAAGAAAAAAATAAAAAGAAAATGAAAAACTTGATTTATTTGGGTTTAGGCTCGAATATCGGAAACAGAGCGGAAAATATAATTTCCGCTCTGTCTTTTTTGCAGAGTTCGGGTTTTGTCAAAATAAATAAAATTTCGAATTTCTATGAAACGTCGCCGGTAGGGCCTAAACAAAGGGATTTTTACAATATAGCCGCAAAAGCGAAAACAAGCCTGAAACCGCACGATTTGCTCTTTCTTGTCAAAAAAGCGGAAGAAATTCTGGGCCGAAAACCCTCAAAACGCCTGGCTAAACGACTTATAGACATAGATATACTGTTTTATAATGATGAAATAACGGCGGGCATTGGTTCCGGATTTCGCCGGAACGGCAAGGCAAAAGCCGCCATTGCAAAGGCCAAAGCCCCGAAGCAATCCAAGGTTCCTGCCGCTAACAGCGCTTTCCGCTCTCCGCTCTTCGCTTTGCCGTTAACAATTCCCCACAAAGAAGTATGCCGCCGCCTTTTTGTTTTAATACCGATGGCGGAAATAGCGCCGGATTATATACATCCGGTTTTAAATAGAAAAATCAAGCATATTCTTAAAAGCAAGTTATTGACACCCTGCAACCAAAAGGTTAGAATTGTAAGCGAATGAACGGCTTTTGTAACCCTGGATTTGTTTCAGGGTCTGTTTTTATTTTTAGCTGCCGTAAACGGATGAAAAAATGAATAAGAAAACGGTTTCGACAATACTTAATATGAAAAGCGCCAAGCGTAAGATTTCTATGCTTACCTGTTACGATTATGCCATGTCAAAACTTTTGTCTTCGCAGGACATAGATGTTTTGCTTATAGGCGACTCTTTGGGCGTGGTAAAGCTGGGATATGAAAACACGCTTCCCGTTACCGTTGACGACATAATATACCATACGAAAGCGGTCAAAAGGGGAAACTCCGGCGCTTTAATCGCGGCGGATATGCCTTTTATGTCTTATGAAATAAGCGCGGCAGACGCCGTAGGCAATGCGGCGCGCATAATAAAGGAAGGCGGAGCGGAAGCGGTAAAAATCGAAGGCGGAATTGAAATTATAGATAAAGTAAAAGCCATTTTAGACGCTAAAATTCCGGTAATGGGGCATTTGGGCCTTACTCCCCAGGCTATAAACAAATTCGGCGGTTATAAAGTTCAGGCAAGGGAAGACGCAGCGCGCGAAAAACTGATCGCGGACGCGAAAGCTTTGGAAGAAGCCGGAGTTTTTTCGGTGGTTTTGGAAGCCGTTCCCGAAAGCCTAGGGAAGCAGGTTTCGGAGATTCTGGCAATACCCGTAATAGGCATAGGCGCTGGGAAATATTGCGACGGACAGGTTTTGGTAATAGACGATATGCTCGGTATGTTTACTGACTTTACGCCGAAATTCGTGAAAAAATACGCGGATTTGTCCGAAATAATAAAGAACGCGGTAAAAAATTACGCAGACGAAGTAAGGGACGGCAAATTTCCTGCGGAAGAAAACGTTTATAAATGAAAGTAATAAAAAAAGTTTCGGAAATGCAGAAAATAGCTCTTAAACATTTGAGAGACAATGACGAAATAGGTCTTGTCCCCACCATGGGCGCTTTGCATGACGGGCATATTTCTTTGATAGACCGTTCCGTAAGAAACGACGATATAACCATAGTTTCCATTTTCGTAAATCCCGAGCAGTTCGGCCCGAACGAAGATTATTTAAAGTATCCCAGATCCGTTGAAAAAGATTTGCAGGTATGCAGAAAATCTCACGCGGATTACGTTTTTCTCCCTTCCGTTTCCGAAATGTTTCCCGAAGGGCATAAAACTTTCGCGCAGGTCAATGAGCTTCAGGACATTTTGTGCGGGTCTTTCAGAAAGGGGCATTTCAGGGGTGTGGTTACCGTAGTTGCCAAACTTTTTAACATATCTTTTGCCGACAGGGCGTATTTCGGCATGAAAGATTTCCAGCAGCTGCGCATAATAGAGAAAATGGCGAAAGATTTGAATTTCAGGACAAAAATAGTTCCGTGCCCGGTAGTCAGGGAAAAAGAAGGGCTTGCAATGTCCAGCAGAAATTCGTATTTGAGCGAAACGGAAAAGAAAAACGCCTTTGAAATTTCAAGAATCCTTAAAGAAGCTAAAGAGAACTTTAAAATAAAAAAAACGGACGCCGTCTTGGCTGAAACCGTAAAAAAACTGTCGAAAATCCCGGATTTCAAAATAGATTATGCCGAAATTTTGGATTTTCATACTCTGCAAAAAATCGATAAGAATACGAAAAAAGCGGTCCTTGCCGCAGCGGTGTGGGCAGGCAAAACAAGGCTTATAGACAACGCAATACTTATAAAATCTTCCCGGAGGGATTAATGTTAAGGAAAAAATATTTTGTAAAGCCGAAAACCCAGTGGAAATATATTTTGATTCTTGCAGGGGTCATTCTTGTTTTCGGAGCGCTTTGCTATTACGCGTTTTTGAATACGCTTGTTTCCGCGCCGGGAATGGAACAGCTGAGCGCGGGTACGGTGAAAAATTTCAAAAGGGCGTATGCGAGCGGTTTTTTCTGGATAGTCCTGATTTTTGCGGGTTTCGTTTTGATACAGAGCGTTTTTTATTTCCACAGAATCATAGGGCCCATATACTTTTTTGAACTTGTTATGAAAAAACTCGCGGACGGGAATTTCGGCGTCAGAATGCACTGGAGACGCAACGACGAAACGGTAGAACTTGCCGTTTTGATAGAAAAGGTCATAAAAAACACGAGGGCGTCGGTTATAAGCGACAGGGCAAAAATAGCCGAAGCGATTAAAGCGATAGACAACGTCGAAGAAGAGAAAGCGAAAGAAATCCTGAAAACCGTCACGCAGTGGTGCAAAACGGAAGAGGAAATGAAGTAAGCTAAAAAAATGATAAAGTCGGATTATTTAATTATAGGAAGCGGCATTGCCGGCCTCAGCCTCGCGTTGAAAGCGTCTGAAAACGGCAGTGTCGCTTTAATAACAAAAAGGAAACTTTTCGACTCCGCAACGGGAAAAGCGCAGGGCGGAGTCGCCTGCGTCACCGACAAATCCGATTCTTTCGAACAGCACATTTCCGACACTCTTGCGGCGGGAGCCGGGCTTTGCAATGCCGAAATGGTAGAAAAAATGGTTAAGGAGGGGCCCGCAAGAATTGCGGAACTCATAAAACTCGGAGTAAAATTCACAAAAAAAAATTATTCCGATTCCGAATTCGAACTCGGCCTTGAAGGCGGGCACAGCAAGAGAAGAATTCTCCATGCCGGAGATATGACGGGCAACGAAATAGAAAAAGTTTTGATAGAAAACATAAACAAGCACGAAAAAATAACCGTTTATGAAGAACATACGGCTGTAGATTTGATTGTTGACGGCAATAAGCTTTGCCGCGGCGCTTACGTTTTTCAAAACGAAAAAAACGAAGTCGAAATTTTTGAAGCGAAAGTTACGGTTTTGGCTTCGGGCGGCGCGGGCAGGGCATATCTGTATACGTCTAATCCCGAAATCGCGACCGGAGACGGAATTGCCATGGCTTACAGGGCCGGAGCCGACATTTCGAATATGGAATTCGTACAGTTTCATCCGACATGCCTGTATAATCCCGAGGCTAAAACTTTTTTGATTTCCGAGGCTGTAAGGGGAGAAGGCGGCATATTAAGGCTTAAAAACGGCGAAGCTTTTATGCACAAATACCACCCCGCCGAGGAACTCGCCCCGAGAGACATCGTCGCAAGGGCTATCGACAACGAACTGAAAGCCAGCGGCGACAAATTCGTTTATCTCGACATTACTTTCAAGGGCAGGGATTTCCTCGTCAAACGTTTTCCGAACATTTATGCCAAATGCCTGGAATACGGCATGGATATTTCAAAAGATATGATCCCGGTCGTTCCGGCGGCGCATTTTTTCTGCGGCGGAGCTGCCGTTGACGAATTCGGTATGACTACGGTAAAGAATCTTTACGCCATAGGCGAAACGGCGTGTTCGGGCGTGCACGGCGCAAACAGGCTTGCCTCGAATTCCCTGCTTGAGGGAATAGTTTACGCTCACAGGGTTTTTGAAAATTCTAAAGAATTGCTTTCGGGAAGTTATAAGGGTATTTCGGCGAAAAATGTTTACGGCAATACTTCTTTGCCGCAAGATCCGGCTGTTTTCGTGCAGTATTGGGAAGAAATAAGAAGGCTGGCGTGGAATTATATCGGCATTTTGCGTTCGGACGAGAGGCTTGAAAAAGCGGAAAAAAGGATAAATATTTTAAAAGACGAGATAGAAGAAAATTTTAAGAATTCGCCTCTTAGCGTTGACAGAATAGAAGTGAGAAACATTATAGCCGTAGCCGAGATGATAGCCCGTTCGGCGATGCTGAGAAAAGAAAGCAGAGGGCTGCACTATAATACCTGCTACCCGTTTACGCTCCCCGAAGCGAAGGACATCGTAATAAAGACAAAGTGAAAATTGAAAAGCTGAAAGTGAAAAAATTGCGTTTATGCCCGCATAAACCCGTTGTTTTAACTTTTTTGTAAATTGAGGAAAAAATGGACGCGATAAAAATACGCGGCGCACGCCAGCATAATTTAAAAAATATAGATTTGGACATACCGCGAAACAAACTTGTGGTAATAACCGGTCTTTCGGGTTCGGGCAAATCTTCCCTTGCTTTTGACACTATTTACGCCGAAGGGCAGCGCAGGTACGTCGAGTCTTTGTCCGCTTACGCAAGGCAGTTTTTAGACCTTATGGATAAGCCTGACGCGGACATTATCGAAGGGCTTTCTCCCGCAATATCAATCGAACAAAGAAATCCGTCGCATAATCCGCGCTCCACGGTGGGCACGGTTACGGAAGTTTACGACTATTTAAGGCTTTTGTTCGCAAGGGTCGGCGTTCCGCATTGCCCGCATTGCGGAAAAATAGTAAAGCCTCAGTCCGCGCAGCAGATAATAGACGGCATTATGAAACTTCCGCAGGACACGATGGTGCATATACTTTCTCCGATAGTCAAAGGAAGGACCGGAACTTACGAAGAACTTTTTACAAGGCTTGCAAAAAGCGGCTATACAAGGGTAAGGGCGGATAAGAACGTATATTCGCTCGATGAAAAAATATCTTTGGACAGGTACAAAAAACATACGATCGAAATTTTGGTGGACAGGATAAAAATAGATAAAGATTCCCGCGGCAGGGTCGCGGACTCCGTCGAAACCGCTTTGAAAGAATCCAAAGGAAGCGTAGCCGCGGCGGTAATAGGCAAAGACGGCAAAATTTTATCCGAAAACGTTTACAGCGAACAGTATGCCTGCACGGACTGCGGGATCAACCTTTCGGAAATAGAACCGCGTTTGTTTTCTTTCAATTCGCCGTTCGGGGCGTGTCCGGAATGCACGGGTCTCGGGAATAAAATAGAAATAGACGAAAATCTTATCGTTCCCGATAAAAACCGTTCATTGTCGCAGGGCGCGGTAATAGCGTGGTCTGAGCCGGTAACGACAAGAACAAACAGGTGGAAAGGTTCCTGGGGCGGATATTATTGGGATCTTTTAAGTTCCGTAGCAAAGGTAAACAAAATTCCGCTGAACAAGCCCTGGAAAGAGCTTACCAAAGAGCAGCGCGGCATAATACTTTACGGGTACGACGAAGGCGAGTTCGAAGGCGTGATAAACAATATGCAGCGCAGGTATAACGAAACCGAATCCGCTTTTGTCAGGGACGAAATATACAATAAATATATGAGCAAAAAAGTCTGCCCTTTGTGCAAAGGCAGAAGGCTTAAAAAAGAAGCTTTGTCGGTTTTGATAGATAAAAAATCGATATCGGACATAACTAAAATGTCCGTGGAAAAGTCGCTGGATTTTTTCACGAAAATCAAATTCGGCGAAAAAGATAAAATCATAAGCAAAACTATCCTTAAAGAAATAAGGGAAAGGCTTCTGTTTTTAAACAATGTGGGGCTCGGCTACCTGACTCTTGACAGGGAAAGCGGCACTCTTTCCGGCGGCGAAGGGCAGAGGATACACCTTGCCACGCAGATAGGTTCCGGGCTTACGGGGGTTTTATACGTTTTGGACGAGCCGTCCATAGGTCTGCACCAGAGGGATAACGGAAAACTTCTTGAAACGCTCGTAAGGTTAAGGGATTTGGGAAATACCCTGATAGTCGTGGAGCACGATGAGGATACCATGCGCGCTTCCGACCATATAATAGATTTGGGCCCCGGCGCGGGCGTTCACGGCGGCCATATTGTCGCGGAAGGAACAGTCGGCGAAATTATGAAATCGCCGAAATCTTTGACCGGGCAGTATTTAAAAGGAAGTTTGCTGATACCTCTTCCGAAAAAAAGAAAGCAGCCTGCCGGTAAATGGCTTACGGTAGAAGGCGCGGGCCAGTTTAATCTGAAAAATATAGACGTTCATATTCCCGTCGGGCTTTTTATATGCGTTACCGGCGTTTCCGGCAGCGGAAAGTCCACTTTGGTTCACGAAATCATATACAAAAACCTTGCAAATAAACTTTACGGCACAAAGGACGAGCCCGGAGAGTTCAAGTCTATGGAAGGGCTCGAACATTTCGACAAAGTAGTAATTGTCGATCAGTCGCCTATAGGAAGAACTCCGCGCTCAAACCCCGCCACATATACGGGAGCGTTTACCATAATAAGGGATTTGTTCTCGCAAATGCCCGAATCCAAAGCCAGGGGATACGGCCCGGGAAGATTTTCTTTTAACGTAAAAGGCGGCAGATGCGAAAACTGCCAGGGCGACGGCACTTTGAAAATAGAAATGCAGTTTTTGCCTGACGTATATGTCAATTGCGAAGTCTGCGGCGGAAAAAGGTTTAACGAAGAAACTTTGCAAATCAGGTATAAAGGCAAAACCATAGACGAAGTTTTAAATATGACCGTTGAAGAAGGAGTGAAGTTTTTTGAAAACATACCGGCTTTAAAAAGAATTTTATCCACTTTGGAAGACGTAGGGCTTGGCTATATAAAAATAGGCCAGCAGGCTACGACCTTGTCCGGCGGCGAAGCCCAGAGGGTAAAGCTCGCGTCTGAACTTTCAAAAAGGGCTACCGGCAGAACAATTTATATTCTTGACGAACCTACCACGGGACTCCATTTTGCGGACGTCGGAAAACTTCTTGAAGTTTTACAGAGACTTTCTTATGCCGGAAACACCGTTTTGGTAATAGAGCACAATCTCGACGTCGTCAAAACCGCCGACTGGATTATAGATTTAGGCCCCGAAGGCGGCGAGCGCGGCGGCCGGCTTATTGCGGAAGGCACTCCCGAAGAAATAATGAAAAACCCGAAATCTTTTACCGGAAACTATTTGAAAGAATACGTAAACAGAATCAAAGGCTGATTTTTTGCCGCGCCGCGCAGGATGACAGATCTTGCCGATGTGCGTAACGGCATAATTCGGTATTTTTTTACAAAAAAGCAAAACCGCTGTCTGTTTTTTCGGACAGCGGCTTTTTTGGTATAATTTATAAAATTCTACGCCTTGGAGCATAAATGACGGCAATAACGGATACGAAAAACGGAATATGGATAAATCCTCCCGAAAAGTTTTCTTTAAGCGGAGAAAGCGTCAAAATAACTACAAACCCGAAAACAGACTTTTGGCAAAAAACGTATTACGGTTTTAAAAACGACAATGCGCACGCTTTCGTTTTTGAAACTTACGAAAAATATTTTTCTTTTTGGGTAAAAGCAAAATTTGAATATAAAAAACTTTTTGACCAGTGCGGCGCTGTCATATATCAAAACGGCAATAACTGGTTTAAGGCTTCCGCCGAATACGAAAATGAAAAAACGGCAAAGCTCGGCAGCGTTGTTACAAATAACGGATTTTCCGATTGGGCAAGCCAGGATATCGGCGCCGGAATAAAGGAAATATATTACCGTTTAAGCCGCAGGTATAACGATTTCCTCATAGAGTGGTCGAAAGACGGAAAAGAGTTTCGTCAAATGAGGATTTTTCATTTGTTTCAGGGATGCAAGAAAGTAAATTTCGGGATATATGCCGCAAGCCCTTCGGATTCTTCTTTTGATGCCGAGTTTTCCGAATTTCGGTTTACGGATTGCGTTTGGCAAGAGCACAAATAATGAAAAACACCGGAAACGGCGGAGGAAAAATGAAAAAAGTAACGTTATTATTGTTCGTATTTTTATTTTTTGCGGGAATGTCTTTTGCCGAAAGCGAAGTGAATTTAAAATTAGGTTTGGATCCGTCCGGAAAATTTAAAGCGGAATCTAGCGCGGGCGGCGGTTTGGAGCCTTCGGAGTTCGGAGTTAATCTCAGCGGCGAATATCTGTATCGGGCATACGAAATATTGAGAGTCGGAGCGGGGTTAGAGTATTTATTCCCCAGAGGCGTTGACATTGCCGGCGGCGAGAAATATTCATGGCTGCCGTTTTACGCGACCGTGCTTGTAAACCCGCTAAAATCCGCGCCGGGGCTTTATTTAAAAGGAAATATAGGCTACTCGATTTTGTTCAATGTTGTAGATTTTCCGGAAGGCGTTGATCCGCGCAGCAAAAAAGGCGGCATTTACTGGGCTTTAGGCGCGGGATACGAATTCGGTTTCGGGCTTGTTTTTGAAGCCATGTACGGTTCGTACTCTTCAAGTTATAACCGCAGCGAAGCCGAAACCTTTGACCTTACATACGGAAAATTCGGAATAAACATAGGCTACAAGTTTAACTTTTATTATTAGAACGCCGGTTTTTCCAAAACCCGGCTAAGCAAAAAAGAAGGCGCGGCATATGGAAAAGAAAACTTTTGACATAACGGGCATGACGTGTTCCGCGTGCTCTGCGCGAATAGATAAGGCCGTTTCAAAACTGGACGGCGTGAAGAGCGTCAATGTCAATCTTTTAAAAAATACTATGACGGTCTCTTTTGACGCTTCCGTTTCCGGCGCTGACAAAATAATTCAAAAAGTAGAAGATTCGGGTTACGGGGCGGTCCTTCAGGGCAGCCCGGCGGCAGGTACTCTTAAAAAAAGTGCCGAAGACGCCGCAAAACGGGAAGCGGATTCCATAAAAAAACGTTTTATCGCGTCGCTCGCATTTACCGTACCGCTTATGTATATTGCCATGGGCGAAATGTTCGGGCTTGCCGTGCCGGCATTTCTTAAAGGCATGCAAAATGCCGGGATTTTCTCTTTCACTCAGTTTCTTCTCGCAGTGCCGGTCATTTTCATCAACCGCAGGTATTTTCAAAACGGACTTAAAAATCTTGCCAAACTTTCCCCGAATATGGACTCTCTGATTGCCCTCGGCTCCGGAGCGGCTTTTGTTTACGGCATATATGCCGTATACAAAATATCTTACGGATTGGGCATATCCGATGCGGCGCTTGCGCATAAATTTTCAATGAACCTGTATTTCGAATCTGCCGCAATGATCCTTACGCTTATAACTTTCGGCAAATTTCTGGAAGCGCGCGCCAAAGGCAAAACGTCCGGCGCGATAACAAAACTCATAAACCTCGCCCCAAAAACAGCCGTTGCCGTGCGAAACGGCAAAGAGCAGGAAATTTTGCTTGAAGATATTGCGGTAGGAGAAATCCTTATAGTCAAAGCCGGCGATACGGTGCCGGTTGACGGCTTCATAGAAGAAGGCAATGCCGCTCTTGACGAATCCGCGATTACCGGAGAAAGCCTTCCGGCCGATAAGGCCGAAGGGGATAAAGTTACCGGAGGCGCGGTAAACATTGCGGGATACTTCAAAATGAAAGCCGCGGCAGTAGGCGAAGATACGGCTCTTGCCCGCATTATCCGTTTGGTTGACGAAGCTTCTTCTTCAAAAGCGCCCGTGGCAAAACTTGCAGACAAAATAAGCGCCGTGTTTGTGCCGGCAGTAATTATTATTGCCGTCGGCGCCGCGGCATTTTGGCTTATAAGCGGACAAAGTTTTGAGTTCGCGCTTTCGATAGGTATTTCCGTTTTGGTCATTTCGTGTCCGTGCGCTCTGGGGCTTGCGACGCCTGCGGCAATAATGGTCGGCATAGGCCGCGGCGCGGCAAACGGCATTTTGATAAAATCCGCGGAAGCTCTTGAGACCGCAAAATCCGTGGATACCGCCGTTCTTGATAAAACGGGCACGCTGACCGAAGGCAAACCGGCTGTTACGGATATAAAATGTTTCGGTATCGATGAAAAAACTTTGCTTTCTTCGGCCGCTTCAATCGAAAAGATGTCGGGACATCCGCTCGCTTCCGCGGTAGTTCAAAAGGCAAAAGAAAGGGGAGCCGTACTTCAGCCGGTAAAAAATTACGTTTTCATACACGGGCAGGGCGTTAAAGGAGAGATAGGCGCGGACGAATATTTGTGCGGCAACCGCAAAATGATGGAATCTGCCGGCATAGACATGCAGAAATATTCGGGCGAAGAAGAAAACGCGTCATCCGGAGGCAGAATTTCCTTATATTTTGCCGTAAATAAAAAGCTTGCCGGAATAATTATTTTGGCGGATACGATAAAAACCGGAAGTTTCGAAGCGGTTGAAAAATTTAAACTGGCAGGCATCGACGTTTTTATGCTTACCGGAGACAATCAAAAAACGGCCGAAGCCATAGGCAGGCTTTCAGGCATCGATAAAATTATTGCCGGAGTTTTGCCTGAAGACAAAGAAGAAAAGATACGCTCTTTGCAAAACGAAGGCAGAAAAGTTGCGATGATAGGCGACGGCATAAACGATGCGCCTGCTTTGGCAAGGGCGGATGTAGGCATAGCTATCGGCGCGGGAACTGACATAGCTGTAGAATCTGCAGACATCGTTTTGGTCAAAAGCGATTTGAACGATGCCGTGACGGCAATAAATTTAAGCCGCGCGGTCATGCGCAACATAAAACAGAATTTTTTCTGGGCTTTCATATACAACATAATAGGCATTCCGGTTGCCGCGGGCGTTCTTTACGGTTCGGCAGATATTTTGCTCAGCCCTATGATAGCGGCAGCGGCAATGAGTTTCAGTTCGGTTTCTGTAGTTTCAAACGCCCTGCGGCTGAGATTTTTCAATAAGGATAAAAAGGGGAAACACATGAAAAAAGTAATAAAAATAGAAGGTATGAGCTGCGGCCATTGCGCTGCGGCGGTAACAAAAGCGCTTAAAGCCGTGCCGGGCATAAGCAATGTCGAAGTAAATCTTGAAGCAAAAGAAGCTGTTGTTGAAACAGCCGGAACCGCCGGCGATGAACGGCTTAAAAAGGCTGTCGGGGAAGCGGGATACGAAGTAAAGGCAATTACGGACTGCGAATGACAAAGGAAAATGACAGGCAGGGCATCGCCGTTTTTGCCGTGAATTGTTCTTTATTATTTATCTGAATTATCCCCTGACAGTCAGTTGTCACCCTGCGGAGGCGAAGTCTATCGCAGGGTCTATAGAAAAGCCGTTATTTATAGATCCTGCGGCGACGCGCAGGATGACGGACTTTACTAATGCTCATAATGGGATAATCCCGTTACTTGTTAATTGTTATTTGTTTTAATATGGCGTTTCCGAAATCAACGGCGGCTTCCGGGCCGTTTGCCGTGATAATATTGCCGTCAATTTCAAGGGGATTTCCGGTGTAGTCGGCCCCGCCTTTTATAAGGGCGTCTTTACCGTCCGGAAAAACGGTGGCTTTTTTGCCTTTTAAAACTCCCGCGTTTGCAAGAGTTGTCCCAGCTATACAAATCGAAGATACTGTCTTTCGGGAATTATAAAATTCGTTTGCGAGTTTTAACGCGATCCGGTTTTCAAAAAACACGGAAGCGCCGCCGCCGCCGACATACACAATAGCGTCAAAATCGTCCGGATTTATTTCGCCGATCGTCAAATCGCTTATTGCTTTATAACCGAACCTGCCCGTAATTTCGCCTCTTTTTACACTTGCCGTTACGACTTGCACGCCTGCGTCTTCAAGAATTTTTTTCGGTTTGTAATATTCTTCATCCCTGAAAACTTCCGGAGCCGTTATGAAGACAGCCTTTTTCATAGATCCCTCCGTATTTTTGTCATAACGGCAAAGTTTCGGCCTTTGCCGTTACCGCTCTATGCGTCCGCGCGTCTAATTCCTTTCTATTGTTACGCTTTTAAGTATTACGTCTTCTACGGGCCTGTCTGAAAAATCAACCTGGGTTCTTGCTATTTTTTTGATTATGTCCAAACCTTCGGTCACTTGTCCGAAAATTGTGTGGTTTCCGTTTAACCAGGGCGTAGAAACTTCGGTTATAAAAAACTGCGAGCCGTTTGTATTGGGTCCGGAGTTTGCCATAGCGAGTATTCCCGGTTTGTCGAACTTTAACGAAGGGTCTATTTCATCTTTAAATTTATATCCCGGGCCGCCGGTACCTGTGCCGAGCGGATCGCCGCCCTGTATCATAAAATCCGGTATGACTCTGTGAAATATAAGACCGTCATAAAATTTCTTTTTTGTCTTTTTGCCGGTTTTGAGATCCATAAATTCTTTATTTCCTTCGGCAAGTTCCACGAAATTTTCAACCGTAAGAGGCGCGTTTTCGGGAAGAAGTTTTACCTTGATTGTTCCCAACGACGTTTCAAAAATTGCGATCATTTCCTTTGTCTCCTTTGTGTGGAAATTTTGTTCTTGTTTGATTTCTGCCGGTTTGATCTCTGTTTGTTTTATCTCTGCCTGCGGCACGCAGCCGATGATGAGCGCTAACGCCAAAAATAAATATTTTTTCATTGAACGATTATACAATTTTACGAAACAAAAGTTAAGCAGAGGTTGGAAGTCCGGCAGTCCGGAAGTTCGGCAGCTCGGCAACAGCCAAGTCTTTGCATCTAACCGTTGAGCTGCCGAACTTCCGAACTGCCGGACTTCTTCTTCTTCCTTTAACGGTTTTTTTTTTGTAAAATCATTGAATTATCAAACAATTTTAGAACTCGGGATAAAAAAATGAAAAAAATGTCTGCAAAAGTAAGGGCTGATTTTTTGGATTTTTTCAAAAAGAACGGTTCTACGGCAGTTTCTTCGGATTCTCTCATTCCGTCAGGAGATAAAACCCTTTTGTTTACTTCGGCGGGAATGGTGCAGTTCAAACAGCATTTTCTGGGGCAGAGCAAAGACGCTTTTACAAGAGCGGTAAGCTGCCAGAAATGTTTCAGGACTTCCGATATAGACAATGTCGGCATAACCGCAAGGCATCTGACTTTTTTTGAGATGCTGGGCAATTTCAGTTTCGGGGATTACTTTAAAGAAGAGGCAATCGCCTGGGCCTATGAATTTTTGACGAAAAATATGGATTTGCCGAAAGACAGGCTTTATTTTACGGTGTATAAAGATGACGACGAAGCTTCGGAAATCTGGAAGAAACTTGTTCCTCCGGACAGAATAGTAAAACTGGGCGACGAGACGAATTTCTGGAATATGGGCGAAACCGGCCCCTGCGGGCCTTGTTCGGAAATCCTCATAGATTTGGGCGAAGATATGGGCTGCGGAAAGCCCGATTGCGGCCCCGCCTGCTCCTGCGACAGGCATTTGGAAATATGGAATCTCGTTTTTACGCAGTTTGACAGGCAGGCCGACGGCTCGCTTAAAAATCTGCCCAGAAAAAATATAGATACGGGTATGGGCCTTGAAAGGATAGTGGCAGCGACAAACAGAAAAAAAAGCATTTTCGATACCGACTTGTTTGTTCCGATAATGGAGAACGCCTCGGAAATACTCAAAATAAAAAATGAGGGCAAAAACGTATCGAAACTCAGAATGATTGCCGACCACGCCAGGGCAGTGACGTTTTTGATTTCGGACGGAATATTGCCGTCAAACGAAGGGCGCGGATACGTTTTGAGAAGAATTTTGAGAAGGGCTTTAAGGCAGGGCAAACTTTACGGATACGGTAAGCCTTTTATAAACGAGCTTACTTCTTCGGTTTTCAATATTATGGAGCCGGCTTATCCGGAGCTTTCGTCAAAACTCGGAAACATCAAATCCATTATAAAAGTGGAAGAGGAAAAGTTTTTGGAAACTTTGGAAGCCGGTTCGGATATGCTTTCGGAAATCATAAATTCTTACAAAAATAAAAATGTAAACGTTATAGACGGCGAAGCCGTTTTTAAACTGTACGACACTTACGGTTTCCCTTTTGATTTGACCAAAGAAATCGCCGCGGAAAACGCTATGAGCGTTGACGAGGAGGGCTTTAAAGCCGAACAGAA
>JAISVT010000028.1 GCA_031271405.1 Candidatus Endomicrobium macrotermitis
CGTCTTTTATGTTTTGCGCTATGATCACGCCGTTTAAAGGGTCAAGCCAGTAATGCGGGTTTCCGTCCGGATGAACGTGCCCCCCGGAAGCGTCCGCGTTTAAGCCTTTTTCCAAAACATCAATACCCTGCGAACAGTCCACCGCGATAATATTGCCGTTTCCCGCTCCGTCTATAAGCCGGTCTGACCACTGGTCAAGCGAAAGGCCGGCTTTCAAATAAATATCGCTTTTTGCGATTTTTATCATGTAGGAAGGCAGAATCTCTACGGAATGGGGATTCGCGTTTCCTTTTGCTATCGAAAATATTTCCGCTTTGTCTCCGCCGACATTTGCGGCTATCGAACCCAAATCCGGCAAAGAAGCGGCTATTTTTTCGGCGCAGAAAGCCTGACCCGAAAAAAACAAAAGCGCCGATACGGCCAAACATTTATAAATTTTCATATTAAGTTCCTCTTAAAAAATATGGGTTTTATGAGGCCCCATTGCGAAAACTATCTGAAACATCAGCGTGTCTTCGGCGCGTTCGTTGTGCGGATGGTAACGTTCCGCGCTCAATCTTAACACGGTAGTTTCTTCCATGACCGAAAACCCGGCAAACGCTTTTACCGACGAATCGGTCATTGCGTTACGCCCCTGCCTTTGGTATTTGTCGTAAATCATGCCGGCATTCCATCTTTTCAGAAAGACGACGTTAAAAAATCCGTAATATCCGTATCTTCCGTCTCCGTAAATATCCGCTATAACGGGCTCGACGCTGTCATCGATAATATCGACATAAGAGCCGGTATTGTAGAAATATTCTCCCTGAAGAACTATGTTGAAACTGTCCGAGAAAGTTTTTTTGATTTTAAAGTCCGCTCCCGCCACGTTTTTTGTCTTGCCGTATTCTACGCTGTTTTTTCCCTGAAGCCAGGAGAACCCTATTTCAAAAGGCATTGTGTCCGACAGCATAAAAGAGTTATTAAGCCTTGCGGAATAAGCGTAATCGGTAAGGGAATCGTTGTCTTCATGAAAGGGCTGTCCCGTAAGAATATTTCCCGAAACGACGGCGGCTCCTTCAAAAAGCAAAGGAAACAGATACGATACTTCCGCTCCGGTGTCGGCATAGTTGCCGTCTTCGGCGGGAATAAATTCGTTTATTACCCGCGGGGTATTTATGAAAGGATACGCGTGCGCGTGCACCTTATTGAGCCTTCCGAAATTTACGAAATATTTTCCGAGATTTACGGTAAGCCTGTCTATCGGAAGGTTCCTGTATATGCTGACATACGCCTCTTCTATTTCTATTCCGCCGCCGTGAGCTTCATGGCCTTCTTCATGCCCGTGTCCTCCGGCGCCCTCTCCGTGAAGGCCTAAAGTAACAAATGCTTTCGAGTAAGGGTTTAAATTGGCGTCTATGCTGAATTCAAGTTCGCTTAAACCGAAAGCTATTTTATTTGCGTTTTCGTTATGTTCGCCGTTGGCATAAGCGGATATAAGGTTTCCTATAACGGATATATTTGGATTGGCAGTTTGCGCGTAAGCGCCGCCTACGCATAATGCGGCCGTTAAAAAAGCTGTAAAAAATAATTTTTTCATTGTTTCCCCTTTATTTTTATATTATGAAAACTATAAAAACAAAGGAGGCGCCCTTGAAAAGTTAATACGTACCGAATAGGATTTGTACTGCAGTTTTAAAGATATGAGAACAAATATTGCGAAAAATACGGCGGATACGGATACCTGAGCGCAGCATACGCAAAAATTTTGTATGACAATGCAGACAAAGCACTGTTCGGACTCTTCGCAGCCGCCGTGAGTATGAAGCGTAAGAATACTTACCGACGCCGCCAGAAAAACGGCAATGATACAGATTTTTAATTTATTTAACATTGTTAAACGTTCCGAACGTCCGGTTAAGCAAAAAACCTTGTTTTTTTCATATGCGTTTTAGAATTATGGTTTACCATTTTTGCGCGCGGATTGTCAAAGGCAAGGCTTTCCTTTGCGCAAAATATATTATATAAAGGCATTAAGGAGAAAATTAAACATATGAAAAAACTTATTTTTTTAATAGCGCTGTCACTTCTTTGCGGCTGCGAGGCAAAACCTCTTAATACGGGAAATAACGGCGGTACCGATATAGTCGCCTTCGGCGACAGCCTTACCGCAGGCAACGGCGTTGACGCGGCATTTTCTTATCCCGCCGTTTTGCAGGACATATCCGGAAACACGGTAATAAATCTGGGAGTAAGCGGCGACACCGCGCGCATGGGAGCCGGACGCAAAGAAGAAATAGGCAAATATAATCCTTTTATGGTTTTAATAGAGTTCGGCGCAAATGACGCGATGAGAATGCGCTCTTTGGACGAAACGAAAACGGCTCTGGAAGAGATTGTAGATTATACGCAAAAGCTGGGAGCCGCCGCGGTAATCGTAGATACCGGAGGCGATATCAGAATGTCGCCTTATACCGAAATGATGCAGCAAATATCCGAAGAAAAACAGGCCGTTTTTGTGCCGGCAATTATGGACGGCATTTTTACCGACCCGCGGCTGAAATCGGACGAACTGCACCCGAACGCCGAAGGCTATAAACTCATAGCCGAAAAAATCTACAAGACAATAGAACCTTATCTCGATTAAATATTTTCTGAATTATCCCCTGACAGGCAGTTGTCGCCCTGCGGAGACGAAGTCTCCCGCAGGGTCTATGGAAAAGCCGTTATTTATACATCCTGCGGCTGCGCGCAGAATGACGGACTTTACTAATGCTCATAATGGGATAATTCCGAATATTTTTACAGGCTGCGGGTTATGCGGCGGAAAGTATTGACGAAATTTTACGCGTGTTCGCATTATTTTCAAAAAATTCGGCGGGCATGCTGAAATTATCCGCGGCAAGAGGCGGAATCGTTTCGATAAGGGCGGCGGCGGCAAGGTATATCTTCTGAAATTTGGCGTCGTCGGAAATGCGCGTTGACAATTCTTTCATTATTTCGCCTGCAAATACGCTTTCTTTTTCTTTGGCGGCATAACGCATTAAAAGCAGCAAACTGTCATCCGTTAATTGCGCCCTGTCGGAAAAGAATATTTCCGAAAGCATTTTAGCCTGCTCCGCAGTAACTTCTCTTTCTATTTCAAAGTCCGCCGGCTTATAGAGTATTACCGTTTCGCCGGGCATAATCAAATATTTGCCGTTGTTGACCTCGGCTCCCCGAACCGACAAATCGAGATGCAGCGTTGAAGAGTACACCCGCCATGGCCCTTTTGCGGCAGAATCGGGAAGTTTCCAGTCAATAGGTTTATCCGACATATTCATCATTACAAGCGTATCGTCTTCTTTAATTCCGTAATTGCTTAAACGGTCTCCGGAAATCATAAATCCGAAATGCTGTCCGTTCCATTCGGATGAAGCCGTTTCGCGGCCTTCGGGGTGAACCCATGTAATGTCTTTATCCCCTGCGCCGTTTACTGCTTTTCCCGAAAACGGATCCCCCAACGAAGCGTCCAGCGTAAGGTGTTCGGCGCGGTATTTTGCCAAAGCGTTCATATATCCGGCCAGAGGGGCTTCTTTGTTCCAAAGCATATTAAGGTATTCGTTGCTCTGATTGTAAGGGTTGTTATTTCCGTGCTGAGTTCTTAAAAACTCGTCGCCCATTGCGAACATAACCGGCCCCTGAAGAAACGATAATATGGTCATAGCGCTTGCGACATACGAGGGAATGCGTTCATTTCCGTAACCTAAACCCATGCCCTGTTCGTTGGGGCCGTCATTGTTGCCCCAGCCGTTTGCGCGGTTATCTTTGCCGAGCACCGCCATAAGCTGGGCGTAAGGATGGCCGTCGTGAGAACCCATATAATACACGTGCGGCTGGGATTGTTTTCCGTTGTTCGGGTTGGCGATTGCCCATGCAATGTCGCCCGGGCCGCGGCGGCCCATAATGAAATCGCGTATTGCTTCGCGGAATCCGCTGCCCCATGTGAATACGTCTTTATGGAAATTGTCCGTAAAATAAGTGCTTACTCCCCGCACGCCGCCAGTCGCCATATAGCCTTCGGCGGCGACCAAAATGCCTTCCCTTTTGTCGATGCCCGAAAGGATTCTGCTGTTTTTAAATATCTGCATATATTCGCCGTTAGCATCGTATTCCCGTGTCTGCTCGTTTCTGGCGGCCGCGGCCATAAGATCGTGGCGGAACAGGCGCGTTCCCATAAGAGCGTACATCTCTTTGTATTTTGTCATCATGTTGAGAACGACCGGGTTGCTCGTATTGAAAGCGTTTCCGCAGCCGGAAGCGTCGTCATAGCCGGATCTGTCGTCGGGATTCAGCAGATAATAGGTAGAATTGTCCAAAAGCCTGTAGCACAGCGACGGATCCATATCGGCGGAACCTTCTCCGCTGTGATTATCGACAACGTCCATGCCGAATCTTATTCCGGCTTCGCTTAATTTTCCTATGGTTTCCTTTAAGGTAATGAGATCTTCTCCGGGCCTTGACGGATCCCCGAGTTCGGGATTGAGCGCGAAAAACGTGACTGTCTGATAGCCCGAATTGTTTCGCAGTCCCCGCTCATACGAGTAAGGATCGTTTGCGTCGGACTGTATCGGCTGCGCTTCCACGGTATTTACGCCTATTCTTTTCAAATGCGCTATGACTTCCGGGCTTCCCAGACCTTTTAACGTTCCGCGTTCGGCCTGCGGCAAATCCTCTTTCAGAGCGGTAAAACCGCCGACGTGAAGTTCGTATATGCGGGATCTGTGCGGCGCAAAAGCCGGAGGGCGCCGGGTTTGCAGTTCGTCAAGTTTTCTTAAATCCGTTACTACCGATTTCGGAACAAACGGAGCGGAGTCGCGCGTGTCCATTTTATAAATATTGCCCTTTTCGCTGACTCTTAACGATTCGTCAAATACGAAACGGGCTTCCTGCTGGAAAGAATAAGGATCTACGGCAAGCTTGTTGGGGTTGAAGTAGTGTCCGTTTTTCGGGTCATAAGGGCCGTGGGCGCGGAAACCGTATTTCTGTCCGGGTTTTATTCCCGGCATATATACTTTCCAAACGTCGGTCGCTTCGTCTTTTACCATTGAAACGCGGGTCTCAACGCCTTTTTCGTCGAACAGGCACAGTTCCATTTTTTCGGCGTTTTTCGAATACACCCCGAAGCCGACTCCTTCGCCGTCATAAATTGCCCCGAGCCCGTTATTTTTCATCAATTCGTAAACGCTCGTTTCTTCTCTGCGTTCCGCTTCACCCTGTTCGGCGCGCGGCTGTTCTTCTTTCATACGCACTTTAGGAGCGTCAAAATCGTCTGTGACAAGAGCCGTTCCGATAATCGGCAGAAGCGGAAGTAAAAAAATCGCTTTGATGCATTGCATAATAACCGGGCTTATGCTTTTTTTGCCGGAACGTCCGGGATTTTCGGTTATTTCTATTTTGCCGTTTTTTCTTACCGATATGTTTATTACGCGGTTGTTTACCGTCAACGCGGCGGAAAAATATTTTCCGTTTTTTACTTCAAGTTTATCGATCTTTCCGGGTTCCTCCCTGCCTTCGTTATACGCGTTTACTATCTGCCGGAAAATTTCTTCAAGAGTCAAGTTTCCGAAAGAATCGTTTTTATGGAGCCTGTAAATCGTTTCAAGCGTTTCTATGAGCTCGTTATTTTTTCCCTGTATAAAAAGTTCAAGCTGAAACGCGTTTATAAAAGCAGCAACAGCTTTTGCCTGCACTTGCCAGCTGAAATGTTCGGCGTACTTTTTTTCCGCTTCCTTTACTCCGCCGCTTATTTTAGGCGTAAGCACAACAACTCTCAACCCTTTGCTTAAAAGAAGCTGTTTTACTTTTTCGGTATGAAAACCGCCGATCACCGCCGCGGTCACGGAATTGCTTCCGGCGGCGTCTTTTGTTATCCTTTCGGCAAATTCATAATTTCTTTTTTCATTTGCCAGATAATACTGTCTGTATTCGAAAAAATAAGGAAGTATATTTTTGAAAGTTTCGGTATTTGCGGTTTTTATCCACAATCTGTTTATGTCTTCCACGGCAAAATCTTTTATGTAATTAAACTCGCCGTCGGTCGCCTTGTTTGCCATAAAATTTTTAAGCTTGTCGAAAGCAAGGCTCAACATAAGGGTTTCAGCTTCTTTATAGCCCGCGTTTTTTATCAGCAGTTCGGCAATAAGGTTTTTCTCTTCTTTGTAAAGTTCCAAAGGGTTGAGCGCGTTTTGCCCTTCGTAAAAAGACAGGTACTTTTTAAGTTCTTTGTACGCGGAAAGATCTATGCCGTGAGTTTCGCTTACGCGCGAAAGGTTTTTTATCAAATCGTCTTCGCCGAGAAGCTCTTTATACGCGCCGTACGGAAGTTCGGATTTCGCTTTAGCCAAAAACGAGCCGAGTTCCTTGCTTACTTTCTTCTCGTTAATATTCGTTTCCATACCCGCAAATTTCAGTATTTCCGGGTATTTGGTTAAATCCGCATTCAGCTTTCCGGCTTCTTTAACAAGGAACTTATGATATTTGTTTCCGCCGGTTTTTCCGTTTTCGTACCTGCGCAGAGCCGACAGCATTTTACGGCTTTTAAAACTTAAATTGTTCCGCTGTAAAATTTTCAGTTCTCTTTGAATTTCGGATATTACCGCGCTTACTTCCGTTTGCGTGTTAAGTATATATTCAAGCCTTGTTGCGTTCTGCGAGTATAATTCTTCGTTTTCCAAAGCATATAAAGGAACGGCGGCTTCGTCCGTCAAAAAGAAGTATTCCGCGCCGCTTATTCTGCCTTCTTTCAACAGACTTTCCGTTAAAGACGCTTTTATGTTTTGCGGCAGTTTTCTTATATAGCTGTCCGCTACGTCTTCGCTTGCGCCTTCTACAAATATTTTATTGAAATTATCGCTCTTGGATATGTTTTTAAGAAATTCGCTTATCTTTACCTGCGTATCGTAATGGCAATGCAAATCCTGCAGCAATACGGCAAGATTATCGCCTGTTCCGTCAATGCTGCAGATATAAAAATCTTTATTTACGTCGTATTTGTTGTCTGCGGCGGGTAAAAATAAAGAAGCCCCGAAAGCTTCCGAGGCAACATTGAAAAGAAACGCTGCCGCGAGCAGCGCTGACAAGACTTTTTTGTGTGATGTTGTCCGCACATTATTTCTCATCGACAATCTTATAGCACGATTTCGCCTGTTTTTCAATGCAAATTTTAAGATTTCACGACTTATTCACATCTTGCTTTCATTTGCGGCCGTAAAATCAGATGCAACTAAAATTAAACCGACTACGCTTTTCGTTCCGTTTTGTGTATATTTTTACACTTTTCGGAACAAAGCGCAGTAAAAAACGAAGGATTTAACAAGTCAAAGCAAGTCAGTGCCGGTGGTTTGCACTGCCCCATTATGGTATTTTAGACCTGCCAATAGCCTTTCAATGTTTCATATTTTAGCTTCTTCCCTTCGCCTCTTGCGGGGACGCTATGCGACGAATAAGGAGCATGAGTCAGCGGCGGGCGCGAGATGTGAGCGCCCCGGAAGCAGCGCGCTTGGCGCGACTACTTAAGTAAGGCGAAGCCTCGGATGAGGCTTCTGTTTTGACGTCATTGCGAGAAAGCCTGCCTCGAATGTTTTAATTCAAGCAATTCTTTTCGGTCAATGGCAACCCCTCGCCCTCTTGCTGCGCAAGTCCCTCTCGCGCAGGGAGCGAGGGAAAGACAAATACCTTTTCCGCGGTACGAATATAAATATTCCGATATAAATTAAATATGCTTTTATTTCTTAACCGCGTACACGTTTATTCTTCTGAAAGTTTCAAAATACTTTTCGTTGTCTTTTTTTGTTTTTTCAATCATCAGCGCAATTACGCGGTATTTATCATACCTTCGGACGCGTCGATTCCCAAAACTCTGCGCCGGGAGTAATTCCGAAAGCCGCTTCGCCAAAACGCCGCAGCAGCCGCCAAATTCATGCGCTTTCATAAAATCCCTTCATTTTTCCCGCTTTTGTTATTTATTATTTTTTCCGTATTTGGCGATGCCTATCGTAATTCCGCCCGGAATAGCGTAAATGCCGAACGTCATACCGCCGGCATACATTTTGTCCATAAGGGATTTCGCGCCGTTGGCAATCATCCTGTTATGCGCGGCGTCAAAATCTTTGACCGTCAAATAAACCATGGTGCCGGGTTCTATCGGTTTGCCGTCCTGCTTCGGCAATTCCATAATTCCGGCAAAAGGCCACATCTGCCCGCCGGCCTTTAAAATATTATATTCCGCGCCGTCTGCCGCAGGTTCTTTGTTTTTCTCGGACTTGATTGCGAAAGTCTTATCCAGAAACGCAATTGTTTCGGCAGGGTTGCTTGAATAAAATTCAGTCCAGCTGTTCGCGCCTTCGTTTTGCATAGGGTTTGATTTTACAAAGACCCAAAACATACCCGCGACAACCGCCAGCAGCACAAAAAATCCGGCTTTAAAAAACATATTTTTCTCCTTTTACGCAAATTGAATGCGGCAATACGCTTATGCTTTCCGTTGCATATTGTATTCTTTCTCTTTTGTACCGGCATTCACTTTTTTATTCTCTTTTACCCGTTTAAAAATTGACGGCCACGCTTACTCCGTTTGGGGAAAAGCTGACGTTTAAGGCTTTTGCCGAGTTTGTTTCGCCGTCTTTTTCGATTAAAGCCCTGAAACTTTTGCCGACGGTTTTTCCTATAAAATATCCTATCAGCGCTCCCGCGAAAACGTCCGAAGCCCAGTGGACATTCATCGACACGCCTATTCCCATAAGCGCGGCATAAGAGTAAGCCGCTATTTTGACGGTCATGTTATCGTGATAAATTTCCGCTATTGTCTGCGCGGCGGCAACTGCCTGCATAGTGTGGCCGCTCGGCCAGCCCGCTCCTGCGAACCCTCTTTTATCGATCCCGAACATCCAGTCATCGCTGAAATCGGAAGCATGGTCATTTCTTTTATGATCCAAAAAATCGATTATTCCGGGAGAGGCTCTTCCGGTAAACGCTTTGAGCAAAGCATCCGTCCCCATAGCAAGCACTAACGATTGGGCAAGGGCAAGGCCCGTATATTGAAGTTTTCTGTCTCCGCCGGCAAGGCCTATCAAATATGCTCCGACGGGCGCGGCAAACGGCGAAACGTAGCCGATGTAAACCATAGGTTCGCCGATTTCTGCGACATTGGGGTGTCTGTATAAATATCTGTTGTAGTGCCAGTCCAGTTCCGATTCTACGATTATGAAAGTTCCTGCTATGGGAACGGCCAAAGCCCAGATATAATTATCTTTGAAAGTATGCCAAATATTGCCGCCTATATCGTTAACGGCTTCTTTGACGGAAACGGCAGGCGAGGGAGGTTCGGCAAAAGCGTTGGTTTGGAAGCAAAAGAACGTAAAAAATACAAGAAACGTTTTTTTCATTTAAGCATCCTTTTTGTCAAAGAATCGAAGGGACGCGGCATTTGGGGCAAGAGCAGTTTCAGTTCTGGTTTTTACCGGCTTTCTTTTAATTTGTATTACGCCCTCTTCGCTTACTTCCGTGCGCCATTTTACCAATGACAGTTTCCCGTCTTCGATCTCCAAAGCGTCGATATAACCTTCCGAAATGCAGGACCCGGAATTATTGTAATATTTGCCGATAAATGGCCTGTGTATGTGCGCGGCAATCAAAACTTTGCTTTCCTGCCGCGCGTACCCGATGAGCGTATTTTCCTCGCGCTGCATTTTCAATCTTTTTTCGGCAGTTCCCGCCGGTTCTTTAAGCCCTATGCTTTCAAGCGGCCTCCATACATGCCTGATAAAAAATCTTGAAACCCTCCAAAACAAATCGCCGGTCAGCTCGGACTGGTGTCCGTGCGTCAGATAAAACGTTTCGAGGCTTTCGTCTTCGGGCTTCAATATGACGGAAGGATAACATTTTAATCCTTTGAAGGCGGGCACATAAGAGTTTTCGTCTATGCTGAATATATCCGAGTAATGTTTCTCAAGCCATTTGGGATTGCTTTTCACAATATCGTGATTGCCGTAAACCATATGAAGCTTGCCGCGCGCATAAAACTGTTTTATAGTCCAGAAAATATCGCCGTATTGATCGAAAATGTGTTTCTGGTTTTTATTTTTCCAGAGTTCGTCCGCATCGCCAAGCTCTATGTAATCGTAATCGTTTTTCAAATAATTTTTTATCGCAAATTTGTATATCAGCCTGTTTTTATAGAAATTGTCCGCGCTGTCGGCCGTTCCCCTGTGAAGGTCGCTCATAATCACAAACTTGTCTTTTCTGCCGTAAGTTATGACCTTGGCATGTTTAAAATCCCGGTCCAACTTTTTGTGTATAAGGCGGAGAATGATTTTTCTAAACGGGTTCATAATAAATTAACCTGACTCTTTTCTTCCGGTAAGTTCCGGCTGCCGCCGTTTCCGTCTTTTTGAGTCCCGCTCCGCTTTAGGCGGCACAGGTTCAATAATTATAATGCCCGGAAGGGTTCGGGATTTTTTTACCGTCATATTTCAGCAAAACTTTATCGATATCGGACACTATTGCGGGGTCTATAAAATTTTTATCCGCCATATCCCGCATTATTTCAAGCGCCCGGCCGTGCCCGTAAAAAGTTTTTTGGTACGGCCTGTGAGCCGTCAGCGCTTCCCAAATATCCGTGCAAGCCATAAGGCGGGAGTTGAAATCGAGATCCTCGGCGGTTTTGCCTTCGGGATAACCTCCGCCCGCAAGTTTTTCATGATGGTTTGCAGCCCATAAGGCCGCGTCTTCAAAATCCGGGATCGCGGAAAGAATTTCGTAAGTTCTGTCCATATGATGTTTCATCACGGCGTATTCTTCTTTGGTAAGTTTGTCCGGTTTTTCCAAAATGTCGGTAGGTATGAGCAGCTTGCATATATCGTGTAAAGACGCCGCCAGAAACAGCTTGTTCAAAGTCGTATTGTCATATCCGTAATATTTGCCCATAATCCAAACCGCGTTTGCGATTCTTTTAGTATGGGTGTTTGTAAAGTGAGACTTGAAGTCTATTATTTTCGAAAACATTTCGCCGACGCTGTAAATAGTTTCGTCTTCCATGTCAACCGTCCATTGCGGAGCCGCCGAATGGAAAGACCGGGAAATTTTATCGTCTTTTAAACTTAAGAGCATGTCTTCGTCTAAAATATCCGCAAAAATGTCCGTATCTTCTTTATCGAAACCTTTGGAAGCGGCGCAGCGCACTATATCTTTAAGCAAAGGCGCGCTGTTAGGCGGGTGGGTTTGCAGGTGATAAGTTACGTCCAAATAATCGATAAGCGACACAATTGCGGCAGGCCTTGAGTATTCGCCTTTATGTTTTCCGAAAGCTCCGCTTCCGTCGGCGCGTTCGTGATGATTCAAAACGATTTCGCAGACTTCTTTTGAAAACGGAAGCCAGCTTAAATTTCGCGCGCCTATTTCGCAATGCTCTCGAAGCAGTTTAAGGTCTGTTTGTTTGCCGCCGGGCGCGGTAAGATACCGGCTTAAAGAATTGTCATGAAACAGAGCGGCGGTTTCAATAACCAGCAATTGTTCCTGACCGTAACCCAAACGTTTTCCCGTCTCGCACGCCAAGACGGCCAAACGCAGGGAATGATTATATGTCGCTCCTGCAATCTGCGATTCAACAATATCAAGTCCCGCGGAAAAAATACGGTTGACGATATCGGCTCTCAATTTTTGCATTACGCATTCAATTATAGCAAATTAAATACGGGCGGCGCGGTTTAACTTTGCGGGCATAATTAGTTATAATGAATTTCCGTTTGTTTCCGAATAAATTTTAAATCGGGGGAATATGGGCTTTTTCTTTAGGTTTTCTTCAATTCTTTTGCTTCTGGCAAGCTATTATCTGTCGCAAAGGATAAAATACGGATTATCGCTTAAGCGAAAACCCGCGATTATAACCGCTATTATAATTTTTTCGCTTACCCTTGTGACTGTTACAGGGCGTTTTTTAAGGCAATATGAAACATCGGCGTTTGCGCAATGGCTAAACTTTGCAGGCTATTGCTGGGCGGGCATTTTTGTAATAGCGGTAACGGTATTCATATTAAACGATATTCTTATACTTTGTAATATTGCGTTCAAAATTAAGCGTTTTAAGTTTTATTCTACGCTGACTGCGTTAGCGGCGGCAATTATACTTTCCGCCGCGGGCATTATTAACGCGCTGCCCGCTTTTACCGCGGTAAAACAAGTGTATTTCCAAAATCCCGCGCTGCCGGCCGAAAAATTTACGATAACGCTTCTTTCGGACATACATATAAACAAAACGGTTTCTGCGCGGACAATACAAAATCTGGTAAATAAAGCCAATTCTTTAAATTCGGATATTATCGTAATAGCCGGCGATTTTACGGACACTGATATTTCGAATACATACAAAAAATTTGCCGTAGATAAATTCAGCGCGCCTTACGGCGTGTTTGCCGTTATGGGAAACCACGACTATTCCCCGGGCTTCGGCAGCTTTTTAAAAGTATGCGAAATGTCGGGCATTACCGTACTGCAAAACGAAAGCGCGATAATAGACGGCAGGCTGAATTTGGCGGGCGTCAGCGACAGGCGGGCAAGGCGCACCGGACGCGAAGGCCCTAATTTGGAAAAAGCGCTTGCAAACGTCCAAGAAGGTTTGCCTGTCGTGTTATTAAGCCATCAGCCCGAAATTTTTGACGAGGCCGCGGGCAAAATATTTTTGCAGCTTTCCGGACACACGCATGCCGGACAGACAATACCCGGCAATATAATAAGAAAACTTTTCTTTAAATACTTTTGCGGCTTATACGCCGAAAACGGCTCGTATCTGTACATTTCCGCCGGAACGCGCTACTGGGGCCCGCCTTTGAGGCTTTTTTCAAGAAATGAAATTGTACAGATTATTATAGAAAAGTAAAACTTTCAAAAGGAAGAGCCTGCTATGATAATGATGATTTTGCAATTGACGTTAGTTATCGGGCTGAATATTTACCTGCCTTGGAGGCTTCGCAGCCTTTTAGGCATAAAAAATAAAGTATGGATATATGTTTTGTTCGCAGCCGGATTTATTTCGGTAATCGCTGCGATGCCGCTCATAACGAAATATTCAAGTTTTGCCGTAAGCGCATATTATAATCTTGCCGTAACATGGCTCGGGATTTTTTTATATCTTGCCTGCTTTACGGTTATTTTTGAAATCGTAAATTTAATTCATAAACTGCCTTCCGTGCAATCCGGGGTCACAATTATTGCCTTAACTTCGGCGGTAACTTTGCTCGCTTTAATAAACGGAGCTTTGTTAAAGACGTCTTACGTTTCAATTCCGGTTAAAAATCTTAAGAAAGAAATTAAAATAGCCCAGATTTCGGACGTTCATTTAGGAGTTTCCCGAGGCAAAAAATATTTGGAAGAAATAGTAAAGAAAACCAATGAGTTTAACCCGGATATTGTTGCAATTACGGGAGATATTGCAGACAGCAAAAAAGCATTAAGCGAAAATATGTTTTCTCCGCTTAAAGATTTAAAGGCGCCCGCTTATTTCGTGTACGGCAATCATGACGTATATACCGGGCTTGACGAGATAATAAAAAGAATGCAGGAAAACAACGTAAAAGTTTTACGCAATGACGTTTTGGCTTTAAGCGGCATAAAACTTATCGGGCTGAATTATATGAAAGCCGACGACAGCGTTTACGATCCGCACCAGGTAACCGATGAAACGATAAAAGACGCTCTTCCTCTATTGGATTTGGCGGGAGACGAGCCGAAAATAGTTTTGCATCACGGCCCCTGGGGCATTGAATATATGAACGAATACGGCATAGACGCCGTTATAGCCGGACACACGCATGCCGGACAGATTTTTCCTGCCGGCATTATTGCAAAAAAGACTTTCCCTTACCTCAAAGGCCTTTCAAATTATAACGGAACACATATATATGTGTCGCAGGGCGCAGGCACATTTTTACCCGGAATGCGGCTTGGCACAAATAATGAGATAAATTTTATAACGCTTAAGCCCGTACAATAGCAGCGCCCGCAAAAACGTGCCCTAATTCGGTACGCGGCATTTTTTTGCGGTAATATCATTCCGAATTATACCGTTACGCGTATTGACGATATAGCGGAATCTGCAAATAACGGCTTTTCTATAGGCCCTGCGGGAGACGATTGTCCCCGCAGGGTGACAAATGCCTGCCAAGATATAATTCCAATACTATTTATACTTTCCGGAACATCTGTCTTTAGTTGCCAAAATCTTTTCTTTAAGTTTCTCATAACAGCATACTATAAAATTAAAAACGCCGTTCAAAGCCGAATACAGGCCGGCAGAAAAATCTTCAGAAAACGCGCCCGGATACGGAGCATAATTTTAACGGAATAAAAAAACTATTGCATTTTATTCGTTTTAAGGGGAGACTATTATGAAGTCAAAAAACAAAAAAAGGTGCAAATGCGTCTTTATTTGAGAATTAGGATTAACGGAGGCATATTTTGAAAAAGATTTTGGCTGTTTTTTGTATGTTGTGCATTGTTTCATCGTCTTACGGAGCAGGAGTCGGCGGCAGTGAAGCGGAGCTCGGTATTCCCACCTTAACAAAGTTAAATGCCCAAAACCCCGATATTGTACCGATACAAAGCGCATATACGCTTGAGCGTTCTTCAACTCCCGGGCTAAATACGATAACAAAATTCTTAGAAAATCCGGACGGCACGCTTACCGCGGTTTATTATGACATAAAATACAAGCCTGCGGGCGATTTGCAGACAGCAAGCGATGTTGAATCTAACAATTATTATTACAAATGGGAAACAGATGCCAAAGGCAATAAACAATTTGTTCAGTCTTCCCCCGCTAACCCCGACGTATCCGTGTATTTATCAAACAAAGCGGGCGCAAGGATAAGCACGGATTTGGCAGGTGCCGACGTGAAAGACAATTTTGCAGGGCTTTCAAATTCACGCGGCGGCGCTATAAGCATAATCAAAGCCGCTTCGGCAGGCAATATTGAAGGCACCTTTACGGGCAATTCTGTTTCAGGGTCTGACGGCGGCGCAATACGCAATGAGGGCACAATAGAAAATATAACCGGCGATTTTATAGGCAACAGAGTTTCTGACTCCTGGGCGTGCTACGGCGGCGCTATAAGCAACGGCACCTCTGCTACCACCGGCAACGCTATAATAAAAAATATTACCGGAAATTTTATCGGTAACTATGCAAACCCAACCAGCGGGCAGGCTCATGGCGGCGCTATAAGCAATAACTACCATAGCGATATAGAAAACATATTAGGCGATTTTATAGGCAATTATGCCTACGGCGGCAACAGTTCGGCAAGCGGCGGCGCTATACGTAATAGCGGCACAAGCTCAATTAAAAGTATAACCGGCGATTTTATGAACAACTATGTGTATGCAACCAGTAATGGCGCAAGCGGCGGCGCTATAATCAACGAAGGTTCCAGCACCATGGGCGATATAACCGGCGATTTTGCGGGCAATTATGCAAAAGCGCTGGCCAAATTCGCGGCCTGCGGCGGCGCTGTGTATAATAACAGGTCTACGATCGGCGATATCACCGGCGACTTTACCGAAAATTATGTAGTTTCTGCCTCCAGCAATGTCTACGGCGGCGCCGTGTATAATTTCACGAGTGCTGTGTCTAATACTACGTCTGCGCTTGGCAGCATCAAAGGCGACTTTAGCGAAAATTATGCAGTTTCTGACTCGGGCAATGCCTACGGCGGCGCCATTTATAATGAAAAAGGCATCATTAAAGACATTACAGGAAACTTTATAAACAATTACGTTTCCGGCAAAGCTGCCTACGGCGGCGCTTTATACAACTGCAAGGCCATTTCTTTGCCGGCGCTTAAGCTGGGGGTAAATATAGGGGATATAATTGACAGCAGTTTTATAGGCAATTATGCCGTTGCAAGTTCCTCAAACTCGGCAAAAGGCGGCGCCATATATACCGACAACACTCTTAACTTTATAGCAAAAAATAAAAATGTACTATTCAGCGGAAACTATATATCCGATGACGGCGGCATAACAAAAACTCCCAATGCCGTACATATGGCCGGCTCTACTGATATTAAAGCTGCGCCGAACTTAAACTTAAACGCCGCGGAAGGCAAAGCAATAATATTTAACGACCCCATAACCTCAGAAGCGGACAATAATGTAATAAACATCAATAAACCGGGGTCGTCACAGCTAAAAGACCCGTCCATCAATGCGCCTACGGCAGGTACTGTGATATTGAATGCCGATATGTCCGGCTTTGGCGCTGCGGGTATAAACAATGAAGTTAACTTTCATTACGGCATATTAAAATTGGGCAAAGATTTTAATTATTTCTCGGTTCCCATAAACGTAGTTGCCGGCGGCAGCCAGCTTTTAGATATGTCCGGCGACAACGATTTCAGCGAAGTGCGCCTGAACAATTTTACTTTAAATAATAACCTTAATGTAATAATGGACGTTGACCTGGAAAATAAAACGTCGGACACTTTTACGGGAACGCCGGGCGGCGCCGAAAAAATCAATATTTCCGGGTTTAACATTCAGACGCACACCGAGGGTGTCGTTGAAACCGGCCTTTTAATCGCGGACGGCGACGCTATGGGCAGCATAACGCTGGATGACCGGGCAAAAGAATTATACACGCCGATATACAAGTACGACGTGGATTACGACAATACAAGCGGTATTTTAACGTTTAACGGAGGAATGTTTTCAGAAGGCGATATCGTTCATACGGATTTTAACCCTTCCGTATTGATTCCGGCGGCCGCGCAGCAGGCGGGCTCCCTGCAGGCGCTGGCGGTGTCATATCAGCACGGTTTTAGAACGCTCGATACGGTCGCGTATTTCAATTCCGTCCAGGAGAACTCGGCGCTTGCCAATGAATTTCTTACTGTCCAAAGCCAGGACATGGTATATCTCGAACAAGCCGCCAAACATTATGAATCCGCGACGATATGGTTTCAGCCGTATGCAGTTTTTGAAACCGTACAGTTAAAAAACGGGCCCGAAGTATCCCATACCGGATACGGCTCATATTTCGGCGTAGATTCGGGGTTATTTGACTTTGAAAACGGCTGGAAGGCAATGTATGGCGCGTACGGCGGCTATAACGGCTCGCGCCAAACATACGAAGGTATCGGCATTGACCAAAACGGCGGAACTTTCGGTTTGACCGGCGCGGTATTGAAAAAAGACTTCTTTTCGGGCTTAACGGCGAATTTCGGCGTACTTTCAGGCGAAGGCGGCCAAGATAATTTCACATCGCTTTTCACCGGCATTGCGTTAAAAACGGGATATAATTTGCATTTTAAGGAAAGCAAGTTTGTATTTCAGCCCAGTATGCTTTTCGGGTATTCTTATTTCAAAACATTCGATTACACAACGGCATCGGGCGTTAATATGAAGAGTTCTCCCGCAGATACGATAATGTTATCTCCGGAGCTGCGCTTCATCGCAAACTTGCACCGCGGCTGGCAGCCTTACATAAGCGTTTCGGGCTGGTGGAATATTACCGGCGAATCAAAATTTACGGCGGATGATACCGTACTGCCGGAACTTGCGGCAAAACCGTATATTCAATACGGCGCGGGGGTCAAAAAATCATTTAATGACAATTTCAGCGGATTTTTCCAAACCATGGTAAGAAGTATCGACAGAAACAGTTTTGGTTTTAGCGCCGGACTTAATTATTCGTTTTAATTCTGTAAACAGCATGTAAGGCGCGAAAATTAAATGCCGTATGGACGCAGCAACGAAATTCTGCGTCCGTACGGCAATATTTTTGCCTGCCGAAAATACTTATTTAACATCTGAATTATCCCCTGACAGGCAGTTGTCTCCCTGCGGAGGCGAAGTCTATCGCAGGGTCTATAGAAAAGCCGTTATTTACAGATCCTGCGGCTGCGCGCAGGATGACGGACTTTACTAATTCGCATAACGGGATAATTCCGTTTTATATTAAAAAACTACCTGCGTCCTTATGCCGTAAACAAATACGTTATTGTCATCCGCGGCATTGCCGCCGAGAGGTTTTAAGATATACTGGACTGCCGGGCTTATCGACAAGTTTTTGTTTATATAAAAATTGTAATAAAGTTCCGACTGCGTTTCCGCGTCCTTTTTTAACGCGGGAACGGCGCTGCCGGTAAAATCGGAAGACTGCATAATCTGCCCTACGGCCAAACCGGCCGTATCGTTTTTCCTTGTCCATAAAGAACCTTTAAACTGCGTGCCGGCGCTCCATGACATTGCAGTCGCGTAAACAGACGGGTCTCTCCAGCCGAACCTTGTGAAAACGCCCATTGTGCCGGAAAGTTTTTGATCTATGCTTACGGCAAAACCGTGTCCGCCGCTTGCTTCGCCGTCTTTGAATTTCGGCATATGGACATTGCTTGCCCAATACATAAATCTGTAATTGCCGCCTTTAAAAGGCTTGAAGTTTACCTGTAAAGCGTTAAAACCGTTGCAGTCTATGTTTTCCCAGCCGGCATTCGAAGCCGCGTAGCCGTATGTAATATCGAGCATTTCAACGGGAGAATATACCATTCTGAATCCGAGCCTGTTTCCGGGGAAAGCTATTACCGCGTTGTTTTTAAACGCTTTGTTTACGAATTGCGTGGTTTCGTTATGCGCGTATTGGTTTTGGTCAAAATACGCGCTCGGATCTATTTTTCCGAAAGTTACGGTAACCTTATTTGCGAACAAAGGCTTCTGATACCAAAACTGGGCGATTTGAATGACGCTGTTGCCGTCTATAGCGTCCTGGTTTATTCCGCCTAAAGTCTGAAGCCCGTGTCCGTTAAGCCCTGCTCCCGCGCCGGTTTCAAGATTCATAAAAGCTATCGCGCCGTTTGAGAACTCTTTTCCGATACCGACGTTCAGCGAATACGAGCCGTCATTTCTTCCTTTGCCCGAGCCGTCGTTGACTTTATCCGCGCCTTGCAGTATCAGCGTCGCGCTTGCCTGAATGTCTATCCCTAAAGATTTTGCGACGCTTGCGCCCGTTCCGGCAGCTTTCATTTGCGCCATATCTTCTTTAAGAAGCGCTATTTCTTCTTCTACCGTCAACGCAAAAGCATTTCCCGCGAAAAACAAAAATACTGCCGCAACCGCTGCTGAAACGATTCTTTTCATAAATTATCCCCCCGGGGATTTTTTCGGACAGCCTGCCGTACAAACAAGTATTTTGCCGCATCGTTTATAAACGCACATTTCATATCATACTAAATAATAAAAAAGAAAGTAGATCTTAAAACGTCTGAATTTTTATTCCGCCGTTTTATACATTGCTTGCCTTTTTTCCCGACCGCTTTTTTAAAATAAGCATATCCTGATAAGGAACCCCTCATCCTCTTGCTTCGCAAGTCCTTCGCCCGGATTAAACTGCCTGCTCACGGCGGAAGTTTTTCATAACACCGGCATTGCCGGCGGTTTTCATATATCAATAAAAAAAGGCTTAAAGGCAAAACATTGCCTTTAAGCCTGTAAACGCCGGCAAAGACGTCATTTAAAACGCTGTCTTTACAAGAATATTTTTATCCGATATCAAGCTCCTTACAATGTTTTGCCGCCGCATTTGTTCGGAACATATGCAATACAAAGTGTCATTGCGTTTCCTTTTTCGGGTCTGCCATACCTAAAGCGGCTTCTTTTATAAATTTTCCCCAAGAAACATCTATATTATTCCAATTAATTTTGTCGTACAGGCTTTCCAAATCGGTTTCGCCGTTAATGATTTGCTGCAAAAGCAGCCTTAACCGGGCGGTATCGTTCTGCGGGATAATTTCCCCGTAACCGCTTACGCCCGTCATTTCTTTTACGCCGGAAACTTCCGTTGAGATAAGATAATTCTCAAAATTAACCGCTTCCGCAAAAACATTTGCAAAACCTTCATAAAGAGACGTTAAAATAAAAACTTTTGACTTATTGTACCAAGCCCACAGTTCCGCCTTGTCATAAACGGCGCCGGTAAAAACGACTTTATCCTGCAAGTGCGGATTTTTTGCGTAGAAATTATCTATATACGTTTGAAAACGCGCGTCCACGGGGCCGATTAAGGCGATTTTATAGTTTTTCATATCAAGCCCGCTTGCGGCATCCAAAAGCATTTGCGTATTTTTTTCCTCCGTGCCAAGCCGGCCGACCGTAATGATAAGGTTTTCTTTTTGGGCAAAAGTCTTTTTATTTACGGCAAATTCTTTCATCAAATCCGCGTCGAAACCGTTATACATAAGGCGCAGTTTTGCGCTTATATCTATGCCTAACAAGTCTGTGTTCAAAAACTCTTCATAATTCTTTTTTGTTTCCGTGCTTATAAGGTCAACATTATGCAAAAAGTTTTTGCAAATAAACCTTTTTAAAATGTGCTTAAACCCGCCAAAACTCGGTTTAAGGAACCTGCGCCCTCCGTCTCCTTTTACGTATAAAAACCCTTTGGGATTAAGCCATTTATAAACGGTGCCTATTAAAACCGTTTCCCTTGAAAGATGAAAACGCATCAAAATGTCTATGCTTTTAGCGTGTTTTATCACATAAAAGAGAAAAACAAGCTCTTTTAAAAGCTTGCTCGGCAAAAACGCGAAAATATTTTTTAACGGAATCAGCTTTACGCCGCGTATTTCTTTCGGCATATAGGCGTTAGTTTTAGTTTTCGGATAAACAATATTTACGTCGAAACCGTAAATCTTGCCCAAATAATACGGCACAAGAAAAACGTCTTTGCCTAAATGTTCCTTTTCAAAATGATTAAAGACCAAATATAAAGTCTTCTTTTTTTCTTTTATGCGTTCTTTATTACCGCTCATAATTGCCCTCGTTATTAATTGGGAGGATACTCAATAAGCACATAATAGCATAATAATGAATCGCAAATATTATTTTTTCTGAATTATCCCCTGACAGGCAGTTGTCGCCCTGCGGAGACGAAGTCTCCCGCAGGGTCTATGGAAAAGCCGTTATTTACAGATCCTGCGGCTGCGCGCAGGATGACGGACTTTACTAATGCGCATAATGGGATAATTCCGTTAATTTTTTCTTCTTTAAATTTGGATAAAAATACGGGGCGAGAGCGCGGGATTTCCGTTTATTTTACCTGCAAACATATTATTCATTTCGATCCGCGCGGCGCACATAACAAGTTTTAAGATGGTCATTGACATATCCCGTAGCCTGTAAATGCGCGTAGCAGATTGTGGATCCGAAAAATTTAAAGCCGCGTTTTTTCATATCCGCGCTTATAGCGTCAGAAAGAGCGCTGCGGGCGGGTATTTCCTTGATAGTTTTCCAATTGTTTACAACGGGTTTTCCGCCGGGCAAAAAGCTTTTCAAATAAGCGCGGAAACTGCCGAACTCTTTTTGTATTTTTATAAATTCTTTCGCATTGGATATGGCGGCTTTTATTTTAAGGCGGTTTCTTATTATGCCTTTATCGCACAAAAGCCGCTTTTCGTCTTTAGCCGTAAACGCGGCCACTTTTTTGACGTCAAAATCCGCAAAACTTTTCTTATAATTTCGGCGGCGCTGCAAAATTGTAAACCAGCTAAGCCCTGCCTGGGCGGATTCCAGAGTCAAAAACTCAAACATCTTTTTATCGGTCTTAACTTCACGTCCCCATTCCCGGTCGTGATATTTTATATACAGCGGATGCCCCTCGCACCACGGACAACGAGTTTTATTTTTCATATTAAATCCTTTGTTCTTTATTTGCATACAATTTAACAAACTTCGGTCAATTGTTACACAACGTCCCTTTGACCATTAAGATACAGACAATCGCTACACCCCTTTCATCAAAACTAAAGTGAATGTATTTTCTGCATAATCACACCCATTTATATTTTCCGTCTTATCGCCAAATGAGGCAAAAAATTCGCCATTGTTTAACTTTACCATTTGTCCAATTCTCCACATTCCAATACCATCACCACTTTTTTTGATTTTTTTTGCAATGCTGCCAGATACTCCTTCTTCGAAAATAGATTTTCGCTCATCTGGAGCAACAAAAATGCTGGTCATTTTAAAATTAACTTTAACAAAACTTTGATTATCTTCTTCAAACCAAATAGAGAAATGGGACCCCTTTTTTATATATTTAGCTGCATTTTCTATTAAATGATAAAGAGCAACTTGTATCGTTTCGTAGTCAATTTTAACTTTGCCAAAATATTCAGAGATATTTATGTATACTTTAATGTTTAAAAAATCATAAAAAAAAGTATGGAATACATTGAGAAGAACTGAATGTATTTTGAGGCTCTTAAAATCTAACTCGGATTTCTCATCTCTATCAAGTTTTCTATACACTGAAAACTCAGATCTAGCTCGAATGGCATTTTTTTCTAATTGCAAGAAAGCCTTTGCAATTTTATCAGTATTTCTCTTAATTTCTTTTTCGATATGTACATTTTGATTTTGCCAATTGGAAGACAACTGCTCTTGCGGAATTATGTCATAAATTGACTGAAGATTATGTGCGTTGATTGATGATAAATTATGTATTAACCTATTTACTTTTTTTTGTTCAACGATTTTAATTTTCTGTTCTATTTCTTCCTTTGCAATAACTAAATCATAGTATGCATATGAGAGAGCCTCTAATTTTTCTCTAAATAACTTAGTAGTTTTTGTTGTATCACAAAGAAATGTTATACTTTTTGAATTTGTTATTTTACCATACCTAAATTGCTGCTTATACAAACTACATTCTACGGTCCTGCCAACACTGTTGCAACTTTTAAAACAGTCTACGCAGTGGCCAGTTAAATTTTTTACGACATCGTTTCCATTTTTGTCAATAATATAAAAATGTTTCATTTTTTTATCATCAATTCTTCAATAAGAGATGTAAATTGATATGGATCCGCATCTTTATATAAACAGCCGTCAACTTCTCTTAAAACTGGATTAAACCGATCCCCTTTAATTTCAGCAGAATATATAATAATTTTCTTTTTAGGATATTTTTTCTTTAAGGCAGAAGCCAAACCTAGCCCTTGATCTTTTTTAAAAAAAACTGTTCCTACTCCATTAATATCAACAAATATAATATCAGCATCCTGCACCGTTGCATCATCAAGATCTAATATATCTTTTACGGATTTTGTGTTTATCCAACCTGATTTTTTTAAAATAGACACCATTTTATATTCTTTATGATTATCATCAACGAATAGAATTTTTGTAAGTGCCTTTAGATTATCATCATTACTAATTTCTTCATTTTTTTCCTTAACTTCATCATGCGTATTGGTATGTATTTCATTGGTTATATTAGTTTGATTTTGCATTTGCGATTGAACTTTCTTTGTAGAAAAAAACTTTTTAACTAAAAAAAATAAAGCAGAGATTAAAAGAACTCCACTACCTCCAAAAAACCATTGATAATGTTCTTTTACAAGATTTATCATTATAATTTCTCCAAAATAAAAAGATTCGCTATCCTAATTCATCTGATATGATTATATAATATATATCCTTTGAAACAAACACTATCCTTTTTGCACGGTATTTTGATTAAGGAAGCGGGTTTGATTATCGTATTAAATTTTTGTAGTATAGATAAAATGCGGGCGCTTCATAGATGAGGCTGAGAGAAAGGTTACAAACTTTTTGACCGCCTGAACCTGATATGGGTAATGCCGGCGTTTAGGTAGGAGCCCCGGCTCCGCAAGCACAGCTTATCATTTAAAGCAAAGCTTTATAAAACCTTTTGGCATAATAGCCGGAAGGTTATTTTCATTTTGGAGCTCGCCATGCAAGACACTTTTAAAATCGCAGGTCTGGAACTTGAAAGCAGAATATTTATCGGAAGCGGAAAATTCCCTAATAACAGGCTGATACCCGAAATAATCAAAGCTTCGCAGGCGCAGGTCATGACGGTCGCGGTAAGGCGCTTCGACTTTGAAAACAAAGATGAAAACATATTGAATTTTATACCCGAAAACGTTTTTTTGATGCCCAACACTTCCGGCGCGAGAAACGTTGAAGAAGCCGTCAGAATCGCCCGCATAGCAAAGGCCGCTTCAAACACTAATTTAATAAAAATCGAGATCATAAACGATAATAAATACCTTCTCCCTGACAACTACGCAACGGCGAAGGCCTGCGAAATTCTTTCAAAAGAAGGGTTCAGCGTTTTTCCTTATATGAACGCGGATCTGTACGCCGCAAGAGATATGGCAAATGCGGGAGCCGCCGCCGTAATGCCTATCGGCGCGCCGATAGGTACAAATAAAGGTCTGAAAAGCAAAGAAATGGTGCGCATTCTTATAGAAGAAATCAATCTTCCGGTGATAGTGGACGCAGGACTCGGCGCTCCCGCGCAAGCCTGCGAATGTATGGAAATAGGCTGTGCCGCGGTTATGGTGAACACGGCAATTTCATCAAGCGCAAATCCCGTACTTATGGCAGAAGCTTTTAAAGACGCGGTAAAAGCGGGAAGAAAAGCATATCTTGCCGGTTTAGGCATTGTATCGGAAACAGCGAAAGCGTCATCGCCTCTTACGGGGTTTTTGACCGAAGCTTATGAAGAGGCTGTCAAGTGAGTTTCTATGACGCAAAGAAAAAATATGACGGTTTTGACTTTAACAAATTTTCCGCCGATATTACCGGCACGGATATAGAAACAATTCTTGCCAAAGAAACGCTTTCCGAAACCGATTTTCTCGCGCTGTTAAGCCCGGAAGCAAAAAAACACATTGAAAATATAGCGCGAAAAGCCAATTTGACCGCCGCACAACATTTCGGCAAAAGCATACTTTTATACGCGCCGCTGTACGTTTCGAATTTCTGTACAAACAACTGCGCTTACTGCGGGTTTTCAACAAACAACAACATTAAAAGAAAAGTCCTGACTTTTGAAGAAATCGAAAAAAACTGTAAAGTTGTAGCAGGTTACGGAATAAGGCACATTTTGCTTTTAACCGGCGAAAGCAATACCAAAACGCCTATCGAATACCTGAAAAAATGCGTTGAAATTTTAAGGAATTATTTTGAAAGCGTTGATATAGAAGTTTACCCTCTTGACGAAAACGGCTACAAACTGCTGGGAGACTGCGGCGCGGACGGGCTAACTGTTTATCAGGAAACCTATGATGAAGAAATATATAAAAGTCTGCACACAAACGGCGCAAAGGCAGATTACGCATACCGCCTTGAAACCTGTGAAAGGGCAGGCAGGGCGGGATACAGAAACCTGAATGTCGGCGCATTGCTCGGGCTTAACGATTTTGTAAGCGAAATTTTCTTTGCCGGACTTCATGCCGAATATTTACAGGATACTTTCCCTTCAGCCGAAATAGGGATGTCGTTTCCAAGAATAAGGCCTGCGGCAGGCGGGTTCAGGCCGAAAACGATTATTACGGATTCAGACATTGTTCAGGCTATGTGCGCAGTAAGGCTTTTTATAAACCGTATAAACCTTACGGTTTCAACGCGCGAAAGCAGAAGCCTGAGAAACAATCTGATACCGCTCGGAATTACCAAAATGTCTGCCGCTTCAAGCACGGCAGTCGGCGGATACGCGGGAAAAGGCAGCGAAGGCCAGTTTAAAATAAACGATACCGCAAGCGTTGAAGAAGTTAAAAGGATGATATACGAAAAGGGCTATCAGCCGGTTTTAAAGGATTGGCTGGTATTTTAAAATGCCGAATTATACCGTTAGGCGAATTAGCAAAACCTGTCATCCTCGGGATCTATAAACAACGGCTTTTCTATAGACCCTGCGAGGGACGGTTGTCCCCGCAGGGTGACAAAAGAATGTTAAGTGATAATTCCGACAAAATATTAACAGGAAAAAGAATGAAAAAAGAAATGCCGAAAGGGCTGTACGCGATTACGGCGGAACGGTTTTCAAACGTGAAAGACAATATTACCGTTGTAAAAGAAATGCTTGACGCGGGAATAAAAACGCTGCAATACCGCGAAAAGGACAAAACAAAACTTGAAAAATTCAGGCAATGCGAAACGATAAGAAAACTGACTGAAAATTACGGCGTTTTCTTTGTCGTAAACGATGACATAGACATAGCTTTGGCCGTAAAAAGCGACGGTTTTCACATAGGGCAAAACGATTTGCCGTTTGAAGAAGCAAAAAAAATAGCGGGCGCGGATATGGTTATAGGGCTTTCTACGCATTCCCCGGCGCAGGCAAAACTTGCCGTTGAGCTTGGCGCGGACAATATCGGCGCCGGTCCGGTTTTTAAAACCTTCACAAAAGAAAATGCCGATGAACCCGTAGGTTTAAAATATCTGGAATTCTGCGCTAACAATATCAAAACACACAAAATAGCGATAGGCGGCATCAAACTTTCTAATCTTGCCGAGGTTTGCGCGTATAAACCCGAAAGTATATGTATGGTAACCGAAATTACGGCTTCACAAAACATAGGCAAAACCGTTAAGGAAGCGATGAGGATAATAAATGATAACCGTTAAATTAAACGGAAAAGAAAAACAGGCAAAAGAAGCAATAACCGTTGCGGCATTCCTTATGGAAAACGGAATAGACCCGTATCAGACTGCCGCCGAACTTAATTTTGAAGCGCTTAATCCGCAAGAACTGCCGAAAACCATATTGAAAGACGGCGATATTCTGGAAGTTTTAAGATTTGTCGGGGGCGGGTAGTGGACAGCTTCGAAAGATACTCCAGACAGTTTATGCTTAAGCAAACCGGCATAGAAGGACAGGAAAAAATCGGGCAGGCTAAAATTCTTGTTTGCGGTGCGGGCGGTTTGGGATCTCCGGTCATTGCATACCTTGCCGCCGCGGGAATCGGTTCTATAGGCATATGCGATTTTGACACGGTAAATCTTTCAAACCTGAACAGACAATTTCTTTACGGATACAAAGATATTGGCAGCAAAAAAGCCGCCACGGCAAAAGATTTTATAAAAAATCTCAATCCGGAAACAAAAATAACCGTTTTTGAAGAAAAACTTACAGCCGGAAATATCGACAGCGTCATGAAAGGGTATGAAATAGCGATAGACGCAGCCGATAATTTTGATACAAGATTTCTGATAAATGCCGCCGCTTACAGAAACGGCATCCCGCTTATAAGCGGAGCGGTATGCGAATTTGAAGGTATTTTAACGGCAGTTGTCCCGAAAGAAAGCACCGCGTGTTTTCAGTGCGTGTACCCTTTCAAACCCGCGGACGAAAAAACTTTCGGAATTTTCGGCGCAGTCTGCGGAGTTATCGGCAGCCTTCAGGCGCTTGAAACGCTAAAACTAATTTTAAACCTCGAAACCCTGAAAAATAAACTCCTTATATATGACGGACTTCAAAATTCTTTCCGAATAAAAGAACTGGCCAAAAGAAAAAACTGCGCTGTTTGCGGATGACTGCGGTCAATTGCAATAAGGCCGGAACAAGTTTAGATTAGCGGAGTGAGAGTCTTTTTTATCTTCAGCATCCTTTCCTGAAAATACCTCAGCAAAAGATTATTGAAACCGACATTTTACTTTTTGGCGATGTTCAAAAGTTTTGCTTTAACGGAAGCTGCAATGTTGGAAGGATTTTTGTTTGTCATATCGTTGTACCAACGCCGTAAGCCAAGAAAGAGGTTAAACCGTGCGGTCAGTTACTACGTCCCCGCGACCACAATATTTTGCATTGAAAGTACAGTTTTTGACATCTTTTCTGTAGTAATGCCTTACAGCAAAGATTATGAGTTAGTGCTTTTCAATAACTTCTAACAGATACGATATTTTATAGTAAGCTCAGAATGAAGCGTTATTTTTACCTTAAAATTAAATTTTGTATAATAGGAAAAGTTATGGAGGAAAAGATGGCCAAAAAAAGTACAACAAAAATACAACCAATAATTAAAGAAACACTATTAACAGAGTCTGCTGTTGCTCCATTGAAAAAACTTACTGTTAATTTTAAAGATTGTTCTGGCATAAACAAATTGGAATATACGTTTGATTTTTCAAAGAAAGATAAAGCAAAGGCTCAGATTATATATGCGCCAAATGGTTCAATGAAATCATCTTTTGCAAAAACCTTTGAAAGTTATGCTGACAACGGAATACCTCCTCAATGTATTCCGTATAAAGATATTGCTCCATCTGTAAGCATAACTGATGAATCAGGGAAAGCTATTTTGCAGGATGAAATATTTGTTATACATCCAATGAGAGATAATTATAAAAGTAGAAATGCAGGTACTTTATTAGTGAATGAAAGATTAAGGGTTGAATATGCTACTCTCCAGAAAGAAGTTGAAGAAAAAGAAATCTTATTAGCAGAAAATCTTGGAAAGCTCATAGGAATAAAAAATACAAAATCAAAACCCAAGAACTTACAAACAAGCATAGTAAAAGATTTCACAAGAGATAAATCGGACAACTCGAACCTATTTATGCAAACAATAGAAAAACTTGAAAAAGCCGTAGAACGCTCTAAAGTAGATTTTTCTGAAGGAATATATACGATATTTTTCAACGATAAAGTGGATAAACTTTTTACACAAGCTGATTTTGCAATTAAGCTTAAAAATTATGTAGAAGCCTTTAATAAAATCTTGGCATCATCAACTTTTTTTAAAAACGGATTCAATCCTGTCGAGGCGGATCACATAGCGCAAGAGATTTCCGATACATTTTTCCAAGCAAATCATAGACTTAAAATTCATACTTTAAAAGGCAAACAAGAGGACTATATAGAGGTAAATAGTAAAGAAGATCTAGCAAGGTATATAAAAAAAGAAGAAGAAGCTATATTGAAAACTCCTGAACTACAGAAAGCTTTTAAAGAATTGCAAGATGATTTACAGAGTAATAAAGAATTAAAGATATTTGCTGATTATCTTCACGGACATCCTCAGTATGCACAAGAACTTTTAAATAGAGAGGAATTTAGGGAAAGTATCCTTGCATCTTGCTTGAAGCAAACGGGTGTTTTATATACTGATGCTATAAAGATATTTGATGCAAACATGAAAAAGATTGATGAAATTAAAGAAGAGGCAAAGAGAGAGAAGAGTACTTGGGATAACGCACTGCTACTTTTTAAATCACGATTTAAAATACCGTGCAATATGCATCTTACAAACAGAGATTTGGTCGCACTGTGTTATGATGATAGTAATCCAGATAATGTTGTTCCTGCTGTGAGCTTTACTGCAGTGAACAAACATACAGGTGAGGAAATACAAGAAAACAATATAACGAATTTTTTAAGCACTGGTGAAAAGCGTGCAATGTATTTGCTTAATGTGATTTTTGAAATTTTGTCTCGAAAGAAATTGAATAGGCGTAATATATTTATTTTTGATGATGTTGCAGACTCTTTTGACTATAAAAACAAATATGCAATAATTCAATATTTGTGTGAGTTGGCATATGAAGCGAATATGCATTTAATCATTTTAACTCATAACTTTGATTTTTTTAGAACAATTACATCGCGACTGAATATAAAACATGATGATAATCAAGCATTTGTGCCAGACATATCATCAGAAGAAGTTAAATTGCTGCCCATGAGTTATCTTAAAAATCCATTCAATACTTGGAAATCGAAATTAGCAAATCCAACTCTTTCAGATGTAAATATAATACTTGCTTGTATTCCTTTTATTCGTAATTTGCAGGAATATATAAATGGAACAGATTCACAAGAATATAATGAGTTAACATGTTTATTACATATCAAACCTACGTCTATGGCTGTAAAAATAAACGATTTAGAAAACTACGCTAAGAAACTCTTCCCAACAACAAAGTTAATACAAATATTGGATTCTAATAAAAGTGTAATAGATTTGATTTTTGACCAAGCAAATGGAATCAATGATTCAACTCTTGAAAATAAAATTGTTTTATCTATGGCAATACGTTTGCAAGCAGAAAAATATTTAATAAATAGACTTTCTTGTGCAGGTGTAGATATATCAAGCATAACAAAGAATCAAACATTTAAACTTATAGAAAAATATCAACAAAACTTCGCTTCAGACACTGATACATTAGACACGCTTGAAAAAGTACAACTAATGACCCCTGAAAACATACATTTGAATGCATTCATGTTTGAGCCTATATTGGATATGGGGATAGAAGAGCTGAAAGGTCTTTATCAAGAGACAAAGACCAATCTAGCAGTTTAAACTTGTTACCTCCGTATACTCTCATTCGCGTATTTAACTTAACTAAGCTTCACCGTTGAAATCGCGTAAAAGCGCTAGATGCTTTAAAAAGAAACGAAAAGAAATGAAAAGTACAGTGTTAGCATCATTAATCAATAAACTCAATAAAAATAAAACAAACGGGCTTATTCATTTAAGGTCAATATCCCATACTGTTGACTTTGCAAAAGTTTTGGAAAAAAAGCCAAGACCAACAGATTCGTTCATTATTCCAGATACATATTACTTTATAAAGAATTCGGAAGGTTTGTATGTTGCAGCTGTTTTAGATGCACACAGCGATTTATATTGGTATGTTAGCAAAAAGCACAGAGGCCAAGGCTATTTGACTAACTCTATGAGAAAAGTAATTTTAAAGCATATATTTCAGTATAGAGAAAAACAAAAGATAAGTATTAACAAAAATGAATTAAGCGAAAAAAATTTTAAGGCATCACAGAATGTTGCTTTATCACTTGGTTTTACGAAAACGGATGATAATAGTTGCGATTATGTCTTATCAAATGATAATTATAAAACAAATGATAATATTCAAGGAACAAAAATACTATTTACAGAAAAACGGCTAAGTGAGCTTAAACACCAGCTTAATTTTTTAGCAACTTCTTTATGCCTCATTAAATCAGAAATCGAAGTGAAACTTGGCTATTCTGATTTTACACAAAATTTGGATGAGTTGGTTCATATGATAGCGGAACAAAAAGATTGTCTTGAAGATGCTCAAAAATGGTCACGGGGACGTTGAACTGCCCCCTGAAAAGTAGAGCAAGTAAAAAGTCATGTGGTATAATAGCAAAAGGAGAGACCACATGAAAGCAAGAGTAGATTTGGAGAAAGAAGAAAAGCGAGAAATAATCCGTA
>JAISVT010000032.1 GCA_031271405.1 Candidatus Endomicrobium macrotermitis
ACGCTTAACTTAACGGGAAATAATGCGGGCTTTACGGGAGCGTTTAGCCAGAGCACGGGAACGACAAATGTTTCGAGCGGAACGCTTTTCGGCGGAGCCAACAATATAAACGGCGGCGTGTTAAATATGAATAACGGAAGCGCGTTGGCATCAAGCAGTACGGTAGCGCTTTCCGAGCCTGCGGTGATGAACATAAATCACAGTACGGGCGCGTTGAACGTAAACGGCCGGATAAGCGGAGCCGGAACGATCAACAAAACGGGAGAAGGAGATCTTAACTTAACCGGAGATAATTCTCGTTTTAGGGGAATCTTCAACCAGAGTTCCGGAACGACAAATTTGAGCAGCGGAACGTTTTTCGGCGGAGAGTCATATATAAGCAGCGGGACGCTTAATCTTAATAACGGAAGCGAGCTTTCGGCGTTAAGCATGATCATGCTCAGTTCTCCCGCAGTTATGAATGCGAATACGAGCTCCGGAAATGCGCTTGGCATTAACGGACAGATTCGCGGCGAAGGCACTTTCAATAAAACGGGCGAAGGAGAGTTGAATTTAATAGGAAATAATATGAACTTTACCGGCGCGTTCAACCAGAGCGCGGGAACGACGAATGTCAACGGAATATTTTTCGGAGGCGCGTCGAATATCAGCAGCGGCACGCTGAATATGAATAACGGCAGCGAATTTTCCAATACGGGTACTATAGCGCTCAGCTCGAACGCGGCAATGAATTTGACCCACACCGCCGGCAATGAGTTGTCGCTTAACGGCCGTGTATCGGGAGACGGAGCGGTAAATAAGACGGGAGACGGAACGCTTAACTTGACGGGCGACAATTCGGTATTGACCGGAACGTTTACGCAGACTGCGGGAACGACAAACGTATCAAGCGGAACATTCTTCGGCGGAAAGTCGAATATCAGCAGCGGCACGGTAAACTTCAATAATGAAAGCGCGCTGTCATCAAGCGGAACGGTAGCGCTATCGACGCCTGCCGTAATGAATATAAATAACAGCACGGGAAGTTTTGCGATAAACGGCGGCCAGGTAAGCGGAAGCGGAGCGTTAAATAAGACCGGAAACGGAACACTCGATTTGGCGGGAGACAATTCCGTATTAAAAGGAACATTTACGCAGACGGCGGGAACGACAAACGTATCAAGCGGAACTTTCTTCGGCGGGAAATCGAATATAAGCAGCGGAACGCTTAATATGAATGACGGAAGCGCGTTAGCGTCAAGCAGTACGGTAGCGCTATCGACGCCTGCGGTAATGAACATAAATAACAGTACCGGAAGTTTCGCGATAAACGGCGGCCAGATAAGCGGAAGCGGAGCGGTAAATAAAACGGGAGACGGAACGCTTGATTTGGCGGGAGACAATTCCGTATTAAAAGGAACGTTCACGCAGACGGCGGGAACGACAAACATATCAAGCGGAACGTTCTTCGCAGGCAGGTCTAATATAAATGACGGGACATTAAACTTCAATGACGGCAGCAAACTTGCGTCGAGCAGTACGGTAACGCTTTCGACGCCTGCGGTAATGAATATAAATCACAGCAGCACGTCTTTTGAAGTAAACGGCCAGGTAAGCGGAACGGGCACGGTGAATAAGACGTCTTCGGGGACGCTTAACTTAACGGGAAACAATTCTCGTTTTACGGGGTCGTACAATCAGAGCACGGGAACGACAAATGTCTCAAGCGGAACAATGTTCGGCGGCCGGTCAAATATAAACGGCGGCGTGCTGAATATGAATAACGGAAGCTCGCTTGTAAGCGGAAGTACGGTAACGCTTTCGACGCCTGCGGTAATGAACGTAAATAACAGTACGGGAGCATTGAACGTAAACGGCCAGATAAACGGAACCGGAACTGTGAATAAGACGTCTTCCGGAGCTCTTAACTTAACGGGAGACAATTCGCGTTTTACGGGAGCGTTCAACCAGAGTTCGGGAACGACCAACGTTTCAAGCGGAACGATGTTCGCGGGGAGATCAACAATCAGCAGCGGAACGCTGAACTTCAATAACGGAAGCGCGCTGTCATCTTCGGGAACGGTGGCGCTCGGCACTTCTGCCGTAATGAACGTAAATAACAGTACGGGAAGTTTTGCGATAAACGGCGGTCAGGCGAGCGGAAACGGAGCAATAAATAAGACCGGGGAAGGAACGCTTAACTTAACGGGCAACAATTCCGTTTTAACGGGGACGTTCACGCAGACAGCGGGAACGACAAACGTATCAAGCGGAAGTTTCTTGGGCGGCGCGTCAACAATCAACAACGGAACAATAAACTTTAACGCGGGCAGTTCGCTTGTGCCCGCAAGCAGGCTGCTCCTTAACACGCCCGCTATTATGAATATTACGCAAAGCACGGGAGTATTTAATATTGCCGGGCAGGTCAGCGGTACCGGCACGATAAATAAAACTGCCGGATCAACGCTGAATCTGACCGGGAATAATTCGAATTTCACCGGCACGTTCAACCAAAGCACCGGAACCACCATAGTAGGCGCAAACGACAGAATGTTCGGCGGAACAAATAATATCAACGGCGGAAACCTGCAAGTCACTTCGAGAGACGTACATTACGACGCCAACATCGGAAGTTCCGCCTCTTTGACGCATATGTCCGTAAGCACCGGCAGCGTTGACCTGTCGGGTTTGATTATGAAATTTTCCGGCACCGGCGGAAGTATGACGTTTACAAACGCTCCCGCCGTATCGACCGCAGCGGCGCGGTATACTTTGAACAGCAAGATAGATAACGGAAGCGACAATACCGTTACTTTCAGAAATTCCGTGCTCAGGCTGGGCAGTACCGATTTTACCGGATCTACGCAATATAATCTTGAAAACGTTAATCTTGATTTGCGCAATAACTTATTACAGACCACTTCTTTCACGAATTTGAGAGTCGGTTCGGGTTCGAAATTGTTATTCGATATCGATTTGGAAACAATGCTCAGCGACAGGCTTACGATATCGGCTCCTGCCGGACAGACCATAGATATAGCCGGAATAAGGCTTTTATCATTGAACGGTTCGAGCACAACTTATACTTTTGACGTGTTAAACGGTATAACTTTCAGCGGAATTATCGATTCGTCTTCGACTCTTATTACGACAAACGTTTATCAATACGCCGTGTCGGCCAGCGGAACAAGGCTGACCCTGACGGCGAACGGTTTTGCCCAGAGCAATAACAGCCTTGCCATACAAACGTCATCTACTACCGGAGACAGGTCTTTTGACTTCGGCGTTTATAACAGCAACCCGCAATACGAAGGCAATAACGACGCCGTTGTTTACAAAAACAACTCCGCTTTGAATGCCGTTTCGGAAGGAACTCTCAGCATTGTAGGCAGAAGCTTGGAAGATCCGGGCGCAAGCGTTATTGACGGCGGGCTTAACGGAGGCGGATACGGCACGCTGTTCAATATGGATAAGGCCGCCAACCTTGTCACGAAAGACATTACTATCCAAAACGTTAAGACCTCTTCCGCGGACGGCGGAGTTTTGAACATAAGGCATTCGTCGGCTACGGCAACTCTTGAGAATACGACTGTGACCGGAAACGAAGGAAGAAGAGGCGGCGCGATTTATAATGACGACTCGGTACTCAGGATAGCGGACAGCCGGTTTACAAATAATCAGGCGTCCGACCGCGGCGGAGCGATTTACAATTCCGGCGTATTGTTCCTGACAGCCGGAGATAAAGGCATAGTTTTCTCAAGCAATACGGCGGCGGGAAGAGCCAATGACATTTACAATGAAGGCACGGTCTATATCAACGGCGCCGGTACGGTAACGGTAAACAGCGGTTTTAGCGGCGTTGCCGGGGAAATTGAGCTCAGCAGCGGCCCGGCCGGCCGCGCAGGCACGCTGAACCTTGCCGGTTCGAATGACGGCTATACCGGAATCTTCAATCAGAAAGGCGGCACGGTGTCCGTAAGCAGCGGAACATTCTTCGGCGGCGAGTCTAATATCTTTGAAGGAAATTTAAACTTTAATAACGGCAGTTCGCTTGCGTCAAGCGCAGCGATAATACTTTCGACGCCTGCCGTAGTAAACATAGCGCAAAGCACGGGAACTTTTGATGTCAGAGGGCAGATAAGAGGAGCCGGAACAATAAATAAAACGGACAGCGGCACGCTCAGTCTGGGCGGAGATAATTCCAACTTTACCGGAGCGTTCAACCAAAGTTCCGGCACGACCGTTTCAAGCGGCACCCTGTTTAACTCGGCTATGTCCATAAACGGAGGAGTTCTTGAACTTACCGACGGGGCCGCTGCGGCTCAAAATACGGTCATTAATACGGGTCCCGAGGGCGTGTTAAATATTACAAACAGCACGGCAAGCGTCGTAAGATTAAGCAGTTCGAATATTACGGGAAGCGGCACGATAAACAAAACCGGTTCGGGCGTATTTAACCTGTCCGGCGATAATTCCGGGTACAGCGGAATATTTACCCAAAGCTCGGGAACGACTCTTGTCGAAGCCGGCTCGAAACTTTTCGGCACAAACTCAAATGAAAACATCATTAAAGGCGGAGATCTCAGAATACACGCAAGAGACTCGGGCGATTTCAACCAGTATGTTACGCTTGACGGCGGCCAGTTAACGTTTATGTCGCAGACAAACTCTGCTCTGGGCATAGATAAGAGCAACTTCGGCAATATTGTCGTATTGTCAACCGGCTCTACCACCACTTTCGGCTCGGCCGAAGGAAATCCTTCAAGCAAGTACAGGCTGAATGAAAACCTGACAGCGCCCGGAAACACAAATACCGTTGTGGGTTTTAAAGACAGCGAAGTAATGCTCGGCGTAAGGGACTATACCGGCAGCACGACATATTCGTTTACCAATTCCGTTTTGAACTTGTCTTCGTCGGTCGCTACTTCCGGCACGGTCGCGGATTTTACGTTCGGCAATGTTTTGTTTGACTCATCGACAAAAGTCAATCTTGACATAGACATTCAAAACTCTTCCGCGACTGCGGATACCGTAAGAAGTTCGAATACCGCGAGAGTTGATTTGGGGCTGATCAGCTTCCACCATTCCGCGGATAACGACCCGGTCGGCACGCGGTATAGCGTCAACGTGCTTAACGGCGGGCTGACATTTGCAAATACCAAAATTGTAACGTATGCTACCGGCCTTGACACTTATGCGGTGCGCGCGTCTTCGGGCAGCGGCGATATTACGGTGATTTTGAGAGCAAAAGCAACCGCGCATACTCTTTATGAGTTCAACGGCACTCCGGAAACTCCGGAAAGAGTGTTCTCTTTGTCGGCCATAACGGACCCGCAGTACACATACTATATTGACAGTTCGCTCGGCAATACTTCAAGCGGTACTTTTACCGTTGCGGGAAAAGGCGCGCAGGCATCCGCCATATCCGGCGCGCTTGTGAATTCAAGCGGTACATTTACCGGAGAAAACGGTTCATTCTTTAAACTTGTGGATACTGCCGGCACTACGGCTCTTGCCATACAGGATATAACGATCAGAAATGCCAGAGCTGCCGGCATTACCGATACCGGAAGCGGTTCCGTGCTGTACCAATCGAACGGTTCTACCGTAACATTGAAAAATGTCGTGATTTCATCAAATACTTCCGCAAGCAGCGGCGGCGCGATCAACAACCAGAAAGGCAATGTCGAAGTTTCCGGTTCGGCCGTGTTTGGCAATAATACCGTACAGCGCGGCTCGGGCGGCGCGATATTCAACGGCGATAACTTAAGTCTTGTTGCCGGCGCGGACCAGGCCATAACTTTTACGGGCAATACGGCAAACGGGAGAGCAAACGATATTCACAATGCGGGAAGGCTTACCGTCAGTGGAGCGGGCGCGGTAAATATCGGCGGCGGTATCAGCGGTTCGGGCAGTATCGACAAATCCGGGCCGGGAACATTGAATATAAACGGCAACAGTTCGGACTTTACCGGCAGATTTATACAAACCGGCGGAACGACAAGCGTTACGGCAGCTTTCTTTACCGGCGACAATGTCATAAGAGACGGAGGTTTGGTTTTCTCCGGTTCCGGCTCGCAAACCGGCGGAATGATAGCTATTGAAAACGGAACGGTACAGTTAAATGACAACAGCAGTTTATCGAGGGCTATCGTCAATCAAAACGGCGGCCGGGTGACGCTTGCCGGTTCTTCGCATGCCGATAATACGGATTTCGACATTTCAGACGGAATAATGTCTATCGGGACAAATGCCTCGATTACGGGCAACAGCAGAATTGTTCAGTACGGAGGCACGGTAAACATTGCCGGCTCTCTGAATGATAATATGGATGCGATGCAGTTCGCGGGAAATCTGAATTTTCAAAACGGCGCTTCTTTTAACGGCGGAAGGCTTTGGCTTCGCGGCGGTACGGCGCAGTTTGACTCCGGAAGCCGCTTTGAAAGAGGTACGATTGAGAATACGGGCGGAGAGATTTTGTGGAACGGCGCAACAAAAAATACGGGAATGACCCTGTTGTCGTCCGGCGGCATTTTGCATGTTCTCAATACTTCCACTCTGACGCTTAACAATGCGGGCGATATCGTTGAAGCCAATACGCAGATTATCGTAGATAAGCGCGCGACGATACTGAATCTGGCGGGCAATTTGACGGTCAATGCATTAGACAGCATCGAAGGCTGGATCGTCAACGGAAGCATCGTTACTTTTGACGATTGGGATATGGACTACTCAAGGCCGTATGACCCGTACAACCAGACAATAAGCACTAACGCGCAGTTAAACATAATCAACGGTTCGAATATCAGAACCGGAATAAATTCGGCGATAACGCTCGGAACTATAAACGTAGGCAACAGCGTTTCGACGGATTCATGGCTGACTATCGGCGCGGGCGGCCCGGACTCGGTATCCGGCGCGATAGGCTCAAGCGTTACGGTAAACGTATATAGCGGCAACTTTTTTATAGTTGACGGCGGTATTGCCACGCTTTCTTCCGGAACCCTTAACGGTACGGCAAGGCTTATTTCCGGAACTCTCAATACCGCGGGAATCGTAAACAACGGCTTGTTTACCGCAACAGGCGGAAATCTCAATATGCAGTCCGGCGTTTTAAGTTTACTCTCGTCCGGCAGCGTTATTGAGGCCGCGGTCAATGCCAATATCGGCCGAAATGCCGAGTTAAGGATAAGCTCCGGCGCGGCGGCCGTGCTTAATGCCGGCGACATATGGAACGGCAAGGTGAATATCTTAAACGGCGGAAGGATTACCCTTAACGCTTTCACTTATGACGGTTCAGGCGCGTTTGAAATGTCCGGCGGAACGCTTACGATGCAAAACAATACGAATTTCACCATGCCCGGCAACGCGGTCTTGGAATCCGGCTCGAACATCGAAGTGCTTAATTCCGTTATCAACATACCGGCCTCTTCAAGTTTTAACTCTTTCGGAAGGCTTTCGATGAACAACGGCACGTTAAGCACCATGAACGGCGCTATAGGAAAATACAGGATAAACACTCTTAATGTGGAAGGCACGGCCAATTTCGCGGTCGATATTCACGGCGACCCGGTCAATTTCGACGGGTTCGATATAGGAAACCTGACCGGAACCGGAAATATAAACATTTCCAACTTTAACGTACTCAGCGCGCCTACGCAGCTCAGCACGACGCTTCATATATTCAACGCTCCCGATTACGGCAGAATAACGTTTACGCAGACGGCGGGCGTAATCCATACCGGAATTTTTGACTATAACCTTGTTCCCGGCAGCAACGGAAACTATACCATAACCCGTTCCGGAAACGACACGCAGGACTTAAATCTGCAGGTTTCCCGCGGTCAGGCGTCCACCCTTGCGGCATACCGCAACCAGCAGGCTTTTACAAGCATGATATTTGACCACGTTTATTTGGACAGCGCCGATTCCGCTCACGGATCGTTCAGGCCGTGGCAGTTTAGAGAAAGAGGCGGAGGCGTATGGATAAAGCCGTACGCGTCGTTCGGTAAGTTTTCTATGGGCGGGATATTCGGCTCTATCGATAATAATTCTTACGGAGCCGCCGCCGGCATAGACCTGCCCGCTCTGAAAATGAAAAACGGCTGGAAGTTCCTGCCGACTTTATTCGGCGCTTATAACGGCAGCGAACAAAGTCACTCGGGAGTCTATACAAAACAGTACGGCAACCAGACGGGTTTTGTCGGCAGCATGTCAAAGGACAATTTCATCGTTTCCGGTATGGGCTATTTCGGTTCTTATCAGGCCGATATGAACGTAGCCGGATTTAACGACAATATAGATAATTGGTTCTTCGGCTTTGCGGCCAAGGCGTCTTATAATTTCGTCCTTTCGAAAAATTTTGCCTTGCAGCCCAGCCTGCTTGCTTCTTTCAATTCTTACGGCAAACAGACCTGGAGAAGCGGATTCGGCAATGTTAATTTTGAAACAGGACATATTCACGGATACAATATCGAGCCGGCGTTAGCCTTTGTTTATAAACAGCCGAAATGGAACGGATACGGGGAAATTTCGTATATAGGCAACTCCAACGGCAGCATAACCGGACGTGCCGACGACATACTCTTGCCGAAAACCGATGCCGGCGCGGGATACTTTAAGTACAGCCTGGGAGCCGCAAAGGATTTAAGCAATGCGTTTTCTTTAAACGGAGCGGCAATAGTTGAGTCGGGCAACGGCGTTGAAAGCATAGGCGTTCAGATGGGTATGACCTGGAAATATTAAGCGGCAAGAGCAAATGGCAGATAGTGAAAGGGATAAGGATTTTGAATGCATATCAGAACAGGCATGATTATTTTGCTTATATTTTTTCTGCGTTCAACCGCGTCTTTTGCCGCGGATATCATTGTCTATGACGAAAATACCCTTCGCAGCGCGATGGCCAATCCGGGTACGGGCGACAGGATCCTTTTTGACCGGTCGGGACGGGCTCATTTGTCCATTACTCTTTCCGGTCCGCTTTCCGACGCGTCGAGCGATTTTATTCTTGACGGCGGCATTGTAAACGGGAGGACCGGAGTAATCACGCGCAACACGGCTTCCGGCGCGCCGGAGTTTTACCTTATCAATATAGGAGTCTCCAATATAGATGCCGTGCAAAATATAGAAATGAGCAACGGCATAAGCTCCGAAGACGACGCCGGCGGAGCTTTTACCGCGGGAGATATTTTACAGGCGGTAACAAACTCTTCGTTCAGAAATAACATATCGTCGTCAACCCCGGGCGGAGGCGCGCTGTATCTTGGAAGTTCGCTCAGCGGAAACATAACGGACAATACCCGGTTTGAAGACAATAAAGCATTGAGAGGCTCGGGCGGAGCCGTTTATGTCGATTGGGTAATTCTCGGGAGCATAGGCGGATCCGGAGCGGCCGTGCGTTTTGACAGAAATACGGCCGCGCAGAACGGCGGCGCGGTATTCGCGCGCGGCAATTTCGGGGTAAGCGACATTTTTTCAAATATTTCGGAAAGTTACTTTGCGTCGAACAAAGCGCTTGGCGGCTCGGGCGGCGGCATATATATCGGCCGGTCGTTTAACGGCGCATTCGGGAATAATGCCGTTTTTGACAAAAACACGGCTTCCGTTTCCGGCGGCGCGGTATATGTTTCGGAATCTTTTAACGGAGACATACGGCGGTCGCGGTTTACTGAAAATGAGGCGGGAGTTTCGGGCGGCGGGCTGTATGTCGGCCAATCGTTTAACGGCATTATAAGCAACAGCATATTTACATCAAACAAAGCCCAAAGTTCGGGCGGGGCAATAAACCTGCCGGGCGTTCTGCAAGGCAATATCGACAGTACGGCTTTCATATCCAACCGGGCGGTTACGGGTTCGGGCGGCGCGGTAAACGCCGCAGTCATAAACGGAGTCTTCAGCGCGGTCACTTTCAGCGCCAATACCGCGGGCGGTGACGGAGGCGCTGTCAATGTTTCGTCATTTTCCGGCAGCATAAGAGTAAGTTTGTTCAGCGATAATACCGCCGGCGGCCGGGGAGGCGCGCTTTTCGGTCTGCCTCAGCTGACGGAAGCCGTAACTTTTATAGGCAACGGCGCGGCACAGTCAGGCGGAGCCGTCTATGCCTCAAGCGGCATCCGGTCGCAAATGCGCAATGTCAGCTTTTCCTATAACAATGCCGGCTCGGGCGGAGCCGTTTACGGTTCCGGCGCATCGCTTGACATAAGCGCCGCTGAATTCAGCCGGAATGCGGCGGATGTTTACGGAGGCGCTCTTTATTTAAATGCCGGTTCAAGCGTCACGCTTACAAACGTGTCGTTTACAGAAAACACGGCGGGCGAATCCGGCGGAGCCGTTTATATGGCGCCGGGCGCGGGAAAAGTTTTGAACATAGGCCAAACTTTAACCGGAATTGAAAATGCCGGAAGATTCAGGGGCAATAAGGCCGCCGGCATTTCTAACGCCGTACATATGGCGGGCAATTCCGTTATCGATTTCAATATGGCCGAAGGCTCGCATTTTTATGTGTCCGACGATATAACATCGTCGGGAGCGGGAAATGTAATAAATTTAAAAGGCTTGGGAACGCTTCACGTAAACTCGGGCGGCGCGCCCGATAAGCCCGCGCAAAGCGTAACCGTCAGCGTCAATACGTTTAATGCCGACGCGGGTTCGAATCTCAGCCTTATGGCTTTTGCCGACGGGAGCAGTGACAGGATTATAGCTTCCGAAGGCGGCGTTTTGAACGGAAAATTAAACGTGATCGCCGGGGCCGGAATTTACGGCGAAAAGGTTTACTATCTTATATCGTCGCCGCAGCCGTTATCGGGCGAGCTTGCGGATGACGTCATAAAAGAAAACCCGGTTCTTGCCTCGCTTTATTCGGGTTCCGCAAATACGGAAAAACTTACTTACAAATTCGGGCGCACGGCAAACGGCATAATGCTTACTTTAACGGGACAGATAAGCAGCAAATTAGACAATAATCTTGTGCATATGTCTTACAATCAAAGGCAGATAGCGAAAAATCTTGACTTGGTTTCCGCAAAAATAAACACAGGCATTTTTCATGATATGATAAACAACATTATGTTTAAGGCCGTATCCGAACAATTGCCGGCTTTTGCGGAACTTTCGCCCTACTTTTCGGCAAACTTGAAAATGAATTCGGTAATTGACAATTACAGGCCGGATTTGTACGCGAAAATGGAAAGCCGCGGCGAAGAAGAAACGTCTTATTCGGGTTTGGGTTCAAACGGCGGGGTCTGGCTGCAGGCCTCGGGCGGCTTGACGAAGTTCGGCGCGGATGAAAATTCGCCGCATGATTTTAAAGCGGATTCTTACGGAGCATTATTCGGCATTGACGGATATTTTTCCGGAAAAAACGTTATTTTGGGTTTGTACGGGAAATACGGAAAAACAGACGCTTACCGGCAGGATGCGTCCGGCACGGTCGAATCGTATAATTTCGGCGTTTACGGCGGGCTTACCGGGCGCAAAGCCGATTTGCGCGGTTCTGTTTCCGTAGGCGCAAACAAATATGAATCTTCAAGAAAAGTAACCTTTCTCAACGAAACCGAAAAAGCCGATTTTACCGGATATGCCGCGGACTTCGACATAGAAGGCGGAATCAATTTTGATTTGTTCGAGAGAGCGTTAAAGTTAAGGCCTTATGCCGGCATATCGCTGGGCGCGCTTAATTACGGGAAATATTCCGAATCCGGCGGAACGGCGGCGCTTAACGTTTCGGGCGGCTCTTATTTAAGAACCGTGCCGAGGATAGGTTTGGAGACCGGCAAGGAATATAAAAGATTCAAATGGCATGCGGGCGTTTCGGGGCAGTTTCTGGCGACGGGAGAATATCTTGAAACGGAAGCGTATTTTAAAGAGGGGACCGGCGACAGGTTTAAAAGCAGGAGCGTAACCCGGGACAGATTGTTTTACGGCGCGAACGCGGGCTGCGGCGTCGATCTCGGCAAAAACTGGTCTGCCTATACCGATTGGTCTTACGATATGGATAAAGATTTTAAAAATTTAAAAGGCAATGCGGGCGTACGGTATTTTTTCCGGTAACCTGATTTTAAATTCTTTAAATTTAAGACGTACAATGAGAGGCTTTGTATGAAGAAAGCGTTTATTTTAATGTTTTTTGTGATTCTTTCGGCAGGCGCCGCGTATGCTACGGAGATAATTTCCCACAGAGGCTACTGGGATACCGCCGGCAGCGCGCAGGATTCCGTAACTTCGCTTACAAACGCGCACAATATTAAAGCTTACGGTTCGGAAATGGACGTTTATATAACTACCGATAACGTCGTTGTCGTAAACCACGACGCCGCTCTTTGGGGCATTTCGATAGAAAACAACAGTTGGGACAGAATTTCCCAAACGCGCCTGCCCAACGGCGAAGATTTGCCGACTTTTGAAAAGTACATATCCGCGCACAAGGAGCTCGGCGGAGATACAAAGCTTATAATCGAAGTTAAGCGCAACATAAATTCTCAAAACGACAAAAGAGTCGTTGACGCGGTTCTTGCGCTTGTAAAGAAATACGGCGTTGAAGATAAAGTGGAATACGCTTCCCTGGGAATAGATATATGCGATATGATAGCCGCCAAAGCCCCGAAAGGAACCGCCGTAGTGTATCTTGCGGGAAATTTGTCTCCTAAAAAGTTAAAAAAACACCGCGTGACCGGTTTTAATTATCCTGCCGAAGTTATGATGCTTAATCCCAACTGGATAAAGCAGGCAAAAAAGCGGGGGTTAACAAGCGGCGCGTGGACGGTAAACGACAGGGAAAAACTTCAGTGGTGCATAGACCGCAAAGTGGATTTTGTAACTACCGATAAACCGGTTCTTTTGCGCGAGATGATTGAAAATAAAAAAGTGAAGAGCGGAAGTGAAAAGTGAAAAGAACGGGTTTTTGCAAAGCAGGAACATATTAATAGGTGTCGGCTTTGCCGAAACGCAATATCTTCACTATGTTTTAGAGCCTTATTCTGTACATCAAGGCTATTCCGAGTTTGCTGAACGTCATATTTTTGGTTCCTGACTCGCCCGTTGTCCAGTCTATGTTTATTGACGAATAATATTTGTTATACGAAACTTCGACGCTCCAGTCTTTAGTTACGGTGACTCCGGCCGCAAATCCCCATGTAAAACCGTTGTTTCCCGCGCTTATTCTTGTATAAGGGTTCCGGTCATTTTCAAAAAAGAAAAAAGAGTAGCCGGCATTGAATTTAAAAAATATTCCGGGCAAAAACCACAAAGGATTTGCCTGAACTACGGCGTAAACCGGAACGTATGATATTTTTCCGTCGGCCGACCTGTAACCGTCGGTTTCTCTTTGGGTAATGTACTGGGCGCCTCCGCCGAAGCGGAACATCGTGCTTACGGGAAATATGTATTCCGCCCCCAAAGAAACGCCCGTATCGGGCACGGATGAATAGTCAAAGCCGCCGACCTCGTCTCCGCCCATATAAGAAACGCCCGATAACGGGTCAAACCCTATGCGTATGTCGATTTCGCCGTGCGGCGGCGTTGCGGTTCCTTTAAGATAACCGTAAAGCTGGTCTATCAATGACTGCTCGTCCATTGCCAGCGCGAAGGCTTGCGCGGAAAAGAGCAGCAAAACCGCCGAAACGGACAAAAGAAGTTTTTTCATAAGATATTTCTCCTTGTTTAGAGAGTAAGGAAGTAAGAATAACTCGCAGTGACGGACTGCATAGGAGGTAATGTCGTGCCGGGCCGACACAATCATTATAGCAAAATTAACCGGGAACAAGTTTTGGTATTTTCACGGCAGCGCCATATTTTAAGGAGGATTCATATGAGCAAAAAATTGAGAATCGCGCAGTACGGATGCGGCAAAATGGCAGTCTATTCGATGCGTTACGTTTATGAGAAAGGCGGGGAAATAGTTTCGGCTTTTGACATAAACCCGCAGGTGATAGGCAAGGATATCGGCGATATAATGAAAACCGGCAAAAAAGGCATCATAGTGCAAAACGCTTCCGATGCGGGCAAAGCGTTCAAAGCCGATCGCCCCGACGCATGCATTATTACCACGCTCAGCCTTTTTAAAGACGTTTTCGACGCTTTTAAAGTGTGCGCCGAAAACGGCGTAAACGCCATTTCCACATGCGAAGAAGCGTTTTATCCTCAAAATTCAAGCCCCGCATTGACCGCGCAGCTCGACGAAATAGCCAGAAAAAATAACTGTACCCTTTGCGGAAGCGGGTATCAGGACGTTTTTTGGGGCAACCTTATCACCGTGCTCGCGGGCGCAACGCAAACCGTTAAAAAAATAAGAGGGCGTTCAAGCTACAACGTTGAAGATTACGGTATAGCTCTTGCCAAAGCGCACGGCGCGGGACTTGATTTGGACGCGTTTGCCAAAGAAATTTCCGCGTCCGACAATATAAGCGAAGAAGCGAGAAAGAAACTTATAGACGAAGGGACTTTTCTTCCTTCTTATATGTGGAACGTAAACGGCTGGCTGTGCGCACGGCTCGGTTTGACGCCGGTCAAACAGGTGCAAAAAACCGTTCCGCAGACTTATAAGGCCGACCTTAAAAGTTCTACGCTTAATATGACTATACCTTCGGGACACGCCACGGGAATGTCCGCCGTGGTCACTACGGAAACCGAAGAAGGGATTGTTATCGAAAGCGAAAGCATAGGCAAAGTTTACGCTCCCGAAGATTTTGACCAAAATGACTGGACATTGGAGGGAGAGCCTTCCACGCAGGTGATTATTAACCGCCCCGCGACGGTAGAGCTTACCTGCGCTACGGTAGTAGGCCGCCTGCCTGACCTTATCAACGCCGAGCCCGGATACGTTACCACCGACAAAATGCAGGCTCCGGTTTATAAGCTGAAAACTTTGGATGAGTACGCGGCCGCTTCGCGGTAATGCATTGATGCAGGGAATTTGTCGCCCTGCGGGGACAATCGTCCCCCGCAGGGTCTATGGTCAAAAAGCTATTCTTTCTATTTTCGCATCCGAATTAATCAAATACAAACCTTTTTCATACGGCTGATAATAATATATGTTTTTATATTCTCTTACGGTTTTCCCGTTTTCGTCATAAACATATATCTTAAAGTGATTGCCCGTCGATTCGCGAATGGCAGATTCGGAAGATGTACAATATACGATATTTTTATCTATGTAATAAATATTGTATATCATTACATTTGTATTATTTTCAATGCCGATAAAATCATCAAGTTTTTTTAATTTGAAAGGCGTGTAATCCAATTTATATACTAAATTTTTATTATCGTTACGTCTGTATCCTCTATATACGGTAAATACAATTCCGTTTTCATTGTAAGAATATTTTAATGTAGAAGAAAACGAAATATTAAGCGCAACGGAATCAATTACTTCATGAGATGTTAAAGATATCTTTTTAATTTTTCCGTAATTATCTTCGGTTCTTTCACTGTCAAATATATAGACGAAGTCTTTATGCACTCCTAAACTTGTGATAAATCCTTCGCTTTTGTAAATTACATCTTTTCCCAGATATAGCTTGCTATTATGTTCGCCGCTAACGTACACTATTTGATTTTTATAAAGCGTATATGCATTAGAGCGGTCCCCTATTATTTTGTAATGATCATCATTTATTGCTTTTAAATCATCCGGCAGTACAATATCGTCAAAATAAAAAACCATATCTTCGGGATTGTTTATATTTACCCTGAAAGGCTCACCGTATATATTTCTAAAATATATATAATCATTAACGATAAAATATATTCTGCTTATCTTTGTTTCATCTCCGGTAAATTGATTCTTAACGTCTTCTGATTTTACAATGGTTTTTATATTTTTAACGTTCAAATCAGAAACAGCTAAAGACGTTCTAAACGCCCTGTTCTCTGCTATAAAATATATCTTATCTTTATATATGACAGGCGCAAAATTGCCGTTCCCGAATAAGGTGTTTAATTTATTCCTCGGGGCTGAAGATGTATCGGCAGTATTTGTGCCGAATCGTTTTTTTGGCGCGGGTAAATGCGCTGCCATTATTCCCGACCCTGCCAGCCATACTGCTAATATTGCAGATATCAGTCTTTTTCCGATTTTGTTGTTTTTATAGGTTAGTAAAAAATTTAATAAAATAAATATAACAAATAGCGATAGTTCGATATAAAACGGAACTATATAAGATATAAGGCCGCTGAGTTCGCTGATGCGCGGATAGATAGGAACCCATATCGTTATGTGCAATGCTGCGGATAACAGAATCGCATAAAAAACGGCTGAATTATTTATAAAATTACTGCTTAAATTTGATGTTTTTAGCCTTACCAGAAGAATATATATCAAATAAGTAATCAATACAAAAACTATCCCGAATATTATTAAAACCACAAGTCCTGCTGCAAGTAGTCCCAGCCAAAAGCCTGAAGATGACAGCGGCCCGAAAAATTCCATTGCCGGTTTAAAATTTAAACCAGAAATAGAAAAGAAAAAAGTTATCAACAGAATAATAATTAAAGTAATAAATACCAGTGAAAGCGTCCGTACTTTTTTCCACCAATTTAAATCTATATCCCGCCATTGTTGCTCTGTTTCTATCTGAATGTCTTCTTCACTTTTTTTTAAAGCTTTTAATTTATCCATATTGTCCTCTATATATTTTATTTAAATAAAGAAACAAAAGAGCTGTTTTTAGCAAAATCGGCAAGGTGATGCCGGAAACAGCGTTCCGGCGATTCGTAAATAGAAAAACTCTCGATGATAATATTATTTCGGACATTTATTGCCTTTATATAGCAAGGCTACTCAATACAATGAGTTGTTTGCTCATAATACAGTTTAATTATTATGAATTCAAGGGGGGCAGTTTAGTTTGCACTGGACTTTACGGCAATTATAAGGTAAAATAACGGCAATTTAGCGGCAATGTCGCGGAGGTTAAAATGCCATACAAGCCCACTTTTATCATAACGCCTAAGATGACAAACGCTCTTATGAGGATAGAAGCGTTAAAGGAAATCATTAAGAACTTGCCTATCACTCCCGGGGTTATGAAAACCCTGCGTGAAACTGCCCGTCTGCAATCAACACACTATTCTACACGGATTGAAGGTAACCGCCTTACACAAAAAGAGGTAGAACAGGTCATCAAGAACAAAGAAAGTTTTACGGGCAGAAAACGCGATGAACTTGAAATTAAAGGCTACTATCTTGCTTTGGAATGGCTGGAAAACAATGTCGCTCAACCTTTAACCGAAACAACAATCAAAACAATTCACTCTCTTGTTGAAGGCGGCGGCAGAAAACAGGTTACGCCCACGCAATACAGAGACGGACAGAATGTTATCAAAGACAGCGCGACAGGTGAAATAGTTTATCTGCCGCCGGAATCAAAAGACGTAGCCGAACTTATGTCTGAACTTATTGCTTGGATTGGCGACAATAAGACGGAACTTCCTTGTCCAATATCTGCGGCTATTGCTCATTATCAGTTTGCTACAATCCATCCTTACTACGACGGTAACGGAAGAACCGCAAGACTTTTGGCTACTCTGGTCTTGTATCAAGGCGGATACGACTTGAAAGGGCTTTTCTCGTTAGAAGAATACTATGCCCGCGACCTGCAAGCATATTACAACGCCATAAGCAGAGGCAATCATCATAACTACTATTTCGGACGAGCAGACGCAGACATAACGCGTTGGATTGAGTATTTTGTGTCAGGTATGCTTGATTCTTTTGAACACGTCAAGAAACGCGCAGAGGAAGCGCAGACGAAAGGCAAGACGGACAAGTCAAAACTTATGCGCGCCTTAAATCCAAAGCAACGGCAGGTTTTGACGCTGTTTGAAGAACAGGACATTATCACATCAAAAGACATAGAAACATTATTTAGTTTCAGCGCTCGTTCCGCAAGATTGTTATGCAGCGCATTTATAAAAGAAGGATTCTTGCAAGCGGCAAGCAGTGCCAATAGAAACAGGACATATAGGCTTGCAGAAAAGTATAAGGTTCTTATTGGTTAACAATAACATATATCCGTGAAATAGAAAGCCCCGGCTGATTAGGAACTCAGCCGGGGCTTTTTTTGATGCTTTGTAAGAATATGGCGAGAAAAGTTTTAGAAAACAGATTTCTCTCGTCGCTGTTAAAAAATGCCGGACGGAGAGAGAGGGATTCGAACCCCCGGTAGGATTTCTCCTACAGTAGTTTTCAAGACTACCTCCTTAAACCGCTCGGACATCTCTCCATTCGTTTCATTTAAAAAATCGATTCCCGATAAAGACGCTCGGGAATGACAATCGTTATTGTGAGGCTTGCCGATCAAAAAGCTTAAGAATTATATCAAATATGTTCAGCTGCGTTCAAGGAAAGGCTCAGAAAACGGCGACCCCTTCGTCCGCAAGGAGCGGCGGGGAACGGCTTCTCAAATTAAACAGGCGGTTTCGTCGCTTTTGAAGATTTTCCGGGTTTTGTCTTCCACTATTCTTGCCAAAACATAGCATACCGCCGAAAAAACAATCAGGCCGGCGGCAGGCATAACGGCGTAGCTTAAGGGGACGTCCCCCAAAGTAAAAAGCCTTATATAAGTCGCCGCGTATGTCGAAGGGAAAAGATAAGAAACGATTTTTAATACCGGCGGAAACGCCTGATGCGGCCAGGCAAAGCCGGACAATAAAAACGTCGGCAGGGCGTAAAACATCAGAACGGCCATAGCCATTTCCGGAGAGCGGAACAATGCGGATATAAGTATCGCAAAAAACACTACGGCAATTATAAACGCCGTTGACAATATAAGCACGCCCAAAACGGAATGCGTAAAAATCGCGTCTGTAGGAAGTATTATGAAAGTATTAAAAGCGTTTAACGCCGTTCCTATAATAATGTACGGCGCGGCTTTCCCGAAAAAAACGTTCGCAAAGCTGCATCCTGCCGTTTTGTAAAGTTCTTTTTCGGTTTTATCGCGTTTTTCCGAAGATATCGTCGTGCCGACAGCCACCAAAAGTATCTGCTGCAAAACCGCAAGAAGAAGGCACGGAAGAAGAAAATCGGAATAGTTCATTCTTGTGTTGAAGAGGTATGAAGAACTGCTTTGCAGCGGAGCATATGCGGCCAGCGCAGAATTGTACGAATAGCCTTTATCGACAAGAATTTTAGTGAACTGCTTTTTTGGGAAATCTGCGGAAATAAGCGCGAGAGTTTTAGAAACGTTGCTGGCTATTAGAAAGTTGCTCGAGTTTGACGCGTTAAAAACGGAAACGCTTTTTCCTTTTTTTAAATCGGCTCCGAAATGCTTCGGTATAAGATAAAACACTCCGAGATTGTTTTTGAAAATTCCCGTAAAAGCTTCGCGGGGGGAAATATACGATACGTCTGTTTTAAGTTCCGGAGCGGCGTCTATGTTTCTGACAAGCGTTCTTGACATCCGGCCGTTGTCGTTGTTAATTATGCCTATTTTTATGTCGAACGCCCTTTCGTGCGAATATAAATACGCAAACATAAATGCGTAAACAAAAGGCGCGATAAGGCATATCATGATCAAATCTTTCGACGAGAATATGCGTTTAAATTCCCGTACGATTACTTTAATCAAAGGCTTTTTTGCAATGTTAATTTTCATTTTTTTTATTCCATAAATAAACAGCCGCGTAAGAAACCGAAAAGTAAACCATCCCCATAATTATCAGATGAAGCGCGAAAGGGAAAACGAAAGCTATGCCCAAATCCTGCTGGTAAATTTTTCTGAATCCTTCGAGGAACGGCGTAAGGGGTATGATCTGCACGATAAGTTTTAAAGGCGCGGGAACCTGATCGAGAGGCCATGTGTAGCCCGACATCATAAAAGCCGGAGCGGAAATCAAAAGGCAGCCTTTTAAGGCGTCGAGCCTTGTTTTCAATGCGGCCGAAAGAAGAAATCCCAAAGATATCGCCGAAAACGCAAAACACATGCTTAAAGCCATAGCCGCGCTCGCCGAATGCGCTATCGGTATGTCGAACGCCGGGAAAATGATCCTGTATAAAACTTCAAAATGAATGTATGCCGCCGACATATATACGATCATTTTTCCTAAAAAAGCGTTTGCAAGGCTGCCGTTTGCCGCGGCCGTCATGGTCTTGATTTTTTTGAAATCGAATTCCGTGCCTATCGTCAAAACGCCTACGAGTATAAGCATCTGGTGCAAAACGGAAAGCCAAAGTCCCGGGGTTAGATATAAATTGTAGTTCAGAGCGGGATTGAAAAGCCTTGCTCCGTCGTTTTTCACGGGCTGAAGCAGCTGCATGGCCTGTTTCGGCGGAACGCCTTTTTTTGTGAGGGAAGAATATTTTATTCCGCCGCCGATTGTTGCGATAATCGTCTGAGACGTAAGATCGGTTATGTTTCCCGTTATGTAGTTTGACGAATTTACAAATAACGTTACGGTTTCCTGTTTTTGTCTTTTAATGTCTTTTTGCAGGTTTTTCGGGATATAAACGCCCAAAACGGCTTTCTGCCTGAAAAACAAATCTTTGAGTTCGTTAATATTTTGCAGCCTGTATTTTACTTCCATGTCGGGCGTCGCGTCTATGTAGCGGACAATCGTCCTTGAAATTTTCGAATTGTCGTTGTCTATTACCGCTACGGGAATTTCAGTGAGGTTCCCGGAAATGTAAATGCCTCCGAGAAAAACGCAGTCTATGACGGGAAAAGCAAACATGGCCAAAACGTAAAGCCTGCTTTGCAAAATGTATTTGATTTCCCTTATGATGATATTAAGGACGCCTTTCATTTTTTATTGTCTTGGATGACTGCGGTCATTCCCGGCCTTAAATCTTCAACGGGAATTTTGCTTTTTAAGCGCACTTCGAAAGTTTTTAAGTCGTAATTTCCCTGCCTGTCGGAGGGTTTCCACGAAGCGAAAGAGCCGAGCGCGGATATATATGTCGCTTCCATTTGTATTTTTTCGCCGAGCGCCGGGATAAAAACTTCGTAGGTTTCGCCTTTTCTCACGTTTTTCAAATCGTCTTCGCGGATATTGAAAACAGCCCATTTGTCCCAGGTGTTCATTATTGTAAAAATCGGGTATCCTGCCGCTACAAGTTCGCCGGGGTTGGATATTATCTGCACCACTTCCCCGTCGATCGGGGAAATCATGGTAAGTTCTCCGTAGTATGCCAGCACTTCGTCCCTCTGGCCTTTTACCGCCAAAACTTTTTGTTTTGCGGCATTGTATTTGTAGTCTGTTTCGTCAAACTGCTGCTTGGGAATGACATCCGTTTCGTAAAGGCTTTTTATGCGCGCGTAAGTTTTTGCCGCAAGCAGGCTTTGCTCTTCCGCTTCTTTTAACGCCGCGTTTACGGTTTGAAGTTTGGCGTCGAGTTCTTTGCTTTCGAGCCTCCCCAAAATCTGCCCTTTCGTTACGCTTTCGCCTTCGGCCGCGTATATTTCCGCGATTCTTCCCGGAACTTTTACGCCGACGTCTATTTCCGAAGCGTCTATTTCGCCGGAAATTATTTTTTCTCCGGGCGAGCATGAAAAAATGACAAGCGGCGTTAAAAGAACGGCAATAATCTTTATGAATTTCATTTAGTATCCTCCGGAGCAAAGCCGATATTTTCCTCCTGCGCGGCGGCGCAGACGTTTAAGAGATTGGCGTAAGCGCCGTTGTATTCAAAAACGGCTTTTTCCCTGTCCAGCTTTATTTTGGTAAGCGCGAGTTCCGAGTCAACCACTTCCAGAGAAGTCGCAAGCCCTTCGGCAAACGACGCTTTGTAAAGTTTCAAGTTTTCTTCGGCAAGCTTTTGCGCGCTTTCGAGAGCCTCATAATCTTTTTTTGCGGTTTCGCAGCGGTGGTAAAAATTTTTAACGGCGGTATATATCAGATCTTTTACATTTTCGCTTTGCGATTTGACGGCTTCGATCCCGGCTTTGGCCGCCCTGATTTCGTGAAAATCCGAGCCGCCTCCGAAAACGTTTACGGAAGCGGTAAGCCCCAGCGCCCATTCCGGCTCCAAATCCGTAAGTTTGTCCCGCAAAATCTGGTATTGCCCTACGGCGGCGACAGCAGGCAGAAAATTTCCGGCAGCCGCTTTATGTTTTTGTTCGAGCATTTCTTTTTTAGCGTCCAGCAGTTTAAGAGAGAGATTGTTTTGCAGCGCTTTTTCTTCGAAATACGCGCAGTCTTTGCCCGCGCCTATCATTTTCATAGGGGATGAAAGTTCGGGCATTCCTGTTTTGATTCCGAGAGTGTTTGTCAAAAGCACTTCGGCGAGTTCTTTGTCCATAAGCGCTTTTTGATATTCTTTTTTTGCTTCCGCCAAAGCTACTTCCGCTTTTAAAAGGTTCGCTTTCGAGATGATTCCGTTGTTGAAAAGTTTTTTTGCGTTCGAAACGTGCCCTTCGATATTTTTTTGTAAATCTTTGCGGATTTCCGTTACGCTCGCGGCCAGTTTGGTCCGGTAATAATCTTCTATCGTAGCTGTTATGACGGCGTTTTTGGCGTTTTCGTAGTTTATTTCGCCGACGGTTTTTTCGAGTTTTTTTACCTTCGCGTTTGCCGAAATTTTAAAGCCCGTGAAAATAGGCTGCGTTACGACCGCCATCAGCCTTACGAAAGTGTCGTCCAAAACTTTTTTCTCAAAAGACGGGATCGAGCTTCCCAGGCTTTGCGTAAAGGCGGGCACGTTCGCGCCTGCTCCGGCCGCGCCGGCATAAGCCGCGGCGCTCGCGCCTATTATGGCGGTGCGGATGTCGTTAAAGTCCAAGGTCAGCGGGTCGTTCATTTTTACGGCGACGGCGGTCACGTCTATGCGCGGAAGATATTTGCCTTTCGAGGCTGACGCGCCCAGCGCCGCGCTTTCCGAATTTTTCTTTGCGGCTGCTACCGACGGATTGTTTTTTAAAGCGGTGCTTATTGCGGATTTCAAATCGAGAGGGCTGTTTTGCGCAAAAACGCCTGCCGCGTAAAACAGCATTGCCAGAGCCGTAAGTTTTTTCATTTATTTTCCTTATTCGGCCGTTTTAAGCATTATACAAAAGAAAAAAGCCGATCAAGCCATAAAATGCTATAATATCCGAAATTTAAAATCGCGGAGTTCATATGGTAAAAAATATGCCTGTTTTTGACAAAGTCACGCCTTCTTTGCTTGAAGCAATGCCTTATCAGTATGCCGGAAAAGACATAAACGTCTGCATAGAAACCGAAGAATTTACATGCCTTTGCCCGTGGACGGGGCTTCCCGATTACGCGTATTTGGTCATAAACTACACGCCGGACAAAACCGTAGTGGAACTGAAATCCCTGAAAATGTATTTGCAGACGTACAGAATGGTCGGCATGGTGCACGAAAGCGTCGTCAACAGCATTTTGAACGATTTGGCGAAAGCCGTAAAACCTAAAAATATGACTATCGAGCTGGAATTCGGAATACGCGGCGGAATAACGACGACCGTCAGCGCGGAATACCATAAAAAGGCAAAGTGAAGAGAGAAGATACTTTTTTTGCGGGAGTTTAAAATGTTCGGAAAAAAACAAAATATATACTTTGTCGGCATCGGCGGTTCGGGCATGTCGGGGATTGCGGAAGTTTTGATAAATTTGGGGCATAACGTTTCCGGGTCGGACTTAAAAAAAACCGACGTTACCGAACATTTGAAGGCAATAGGCGCGAAAATTTATATAGGCCATAATGAAAAAAATATAAAAAACGCCGAAGTCGTGGTCACTTCTACCGCCGTAAGCAGAAGCAATCCGGAAGTTGCGGCCGCTTTGAAAAATAAAATCCCTGTTATACCCAGAATCGAAATGCTTGCCGAACTTGCCCGTTTAAAATATGCGGTAACCATAGCCGGGACGCACGGAAAAACCACAACCACTTCTTTAACCGCACTGGTGCTTGACGAAGGCGGGTTTGACCCCACGATAGTTATCGGAGGCCGTCTTAAAAACCTCAAAACGAGCGCGCGTTTGGGGCGCGGCGAATATCTGGTGGCTGAAGCCGACGAATCAGACGGTTCTTTTTTGAGGCTTTCCCCGGTTATTACCGCGGTCACAAACATAGACAACGATCATCTTGACTATTACGGCGATATGAAAACCCTCAAAGAGGCGTTTGTAAAGCATATAAACAGCGTTCCTTTTTACGGCGCGGCGGTTATTTGCGCGGACGATAAAAATATCCGCGAAATTATTCCTAAAATAACAAGAAAATATATTACCTACGGGCTTGACGGAAAGCCGGACATCAAAGCCGAAAATATTAAAGTTTTAAAAAACTGCACGTCTTTCGACGTTTTTTACAAAGGCAAAAAGCAGGGCAGCGTCTGCATAAGAATTCCGGGGAAACACAATATTTTAAATTCTCTTGCCGCTATAGGCGCCGGGTTATGGCTCGGCGTGCCTTTCAATCTGATTGCCGAAGCGATAAATAAATTCGACGGCGTTGGCAGGCGTCTTGAAATAAAAGGCGAAAAAAACGGCGTTACCGTTATAGACGATTACGGCCATCACCCGACCGAAGTTGCCGCCACTATTAAAGCCATAAAGCATTTTTGGCCTAAAAGAAAACTTACCGTTTTATTCCAGCCTCACAGATATACCAGAACGCAAAACCTTTATAAAGAATTCGGAAAAAGTTTTTTTGACGCGGATTTTGTGAAAGTTCTTGAAATTTATTCGGCCGGCGAAAAGCCGATAAAAAACGTAAACTCCGGGCTGATAATCAAAAGCCTTAAAGAAAACAAATGCGATGCGGAAAAATTTGAAACCGTAGAAGCGGTAGCCGCAGCGCTTCCGGCGCAAAGCGTGCTGTTGACTCTGGGCGCGGGCGACGTATGGAAAAAAGGCGAAGAATTTTTAAGGATTCCCTGAAAATGACAAAAAACACGATTAAAAAACTGGCGTCTTCGGGCTGCATAATTTTGGAAAACGAACCGCTTTCCAAACATTGCTCTTTCAAAACGGGCGGTCCCGCGGATTTTCTTGTAAATATTCCGAACGAACGGGCGCTTGAAGCTTTTTTGGGCGAAAAGCCCGATTTTTTTATTTTGGGAGGCGGAACCAATATTTTATTTTCCGATTCCGGCTACAGGGGAATAATCGTAAAACTCGTCGGCGAATTCGAAAAATTTTCCATAAACGCAAACAAAGGGGATTCGGCGGAACTTTCCTGCGGGGGCGGCGCTCATACGGCGGCGGTCGTAAGAGCCGCGGCGGAAAACGGACTGTCCGGGCTTGAATGCTGCGCGGGGATTCCGGGAACAATCGGCGGCGCGGTTTTCGGAAACGCCGGAACAAAAGACCGCTGGATAGGCGATGTCTTGGAAAGCGCCGAAATTTTCATAAAAAACTCAAGCGGAGTTTATGAAAAACGGGTTTTGAAAGGCTGCGAAATCCCTTTTGAATACAGAACAAGCGGGCTCGAAGACTGTATTATCTCAAAACTCGATTTTACCTTGAAAAAAGAAGCTGAAAATGATATTTTAAAAGAGATTTTCGAGAGTATAGAAAAACGTAAAAAGTCGCAGCCTCTTAACTTTCCGAATGCCGGGTGTATTTTTAAAAATCCCGGAGGGCTCAGCGCCGGAAAACTTATTGACGACGCAGGTTTAAAAGGAAAGAAAAAGGGAGGAGCGGAAATTTCGGAAGTTCACGCGAATTTTATAGTAAACAACGGAAACGCAAAAGCGTCCGACATACTGGACCTGGTATATTGCGCAAGAAAAACCGTAAAAGAAAAGTTCAATATAGATCTGGAACTTGAAATCAAAATTTTGTGAAAGATATCAAAATGACAATCGAACAGCTTAAAAATAAGAAAATAGGCGTTTTATACGGCGGTTTGTCGAGCGAAAGGGAAATTTCGATTAAGTCGGGAAAAGCCGTTTTGAACGCTCTTAAAAAATTGAAATTTAACGCCGTAGGCATTGACGCCGGTAAAAACGTTTCGCAAAAAATAAAGAAAGAAAAAATAGATTTCGCATACATAGTTTTGCACGGACAGTTCGGCGAAGACGGCACTATTCAGGGCATGCTCGAAGTTATGGGTATTCCTTATACCGGATGCGGGGTGTTTGCAAGCTCGGCTTCCATGGATAAAGACGTTTCAAAAAGGCTTTTTAAATGCGCGGGCGTTTTGACTCCGGGCTGGTTTGCCTTGAAAAAATTCGAAGCCGTTCCCGAAATAAAAAAATATCCGGTCGTCGTAAAACCGTCGCGCCAGGGGTCGGCTATAGGCGTTTCCATAGTGGAGTCGAAAGCGGATTTTGCGAAAGCGGCCAAAGAAGCGTTTAAGTACGGCGATGAAATCATAGTCGAAGAATTTGTGAAAGGAACGGAAATAACCGCCGGCATTTTAGACGGACAGGCTTTGCCGGTCGTTGAGATAATTCCGAAAGGCAAATTTTACGATTTTAAGTCTAAATACCAAAAAGGCGGATCCAGGCATTTGATTCCCGCAAGGATAAGCAAAAAAGCTTACGCGCGGGCTCAGGCGGACGCGAAAAAGATTTTCGATACGTTTAAATGCCGCGCCGTATGCAGGGTGGACATGATCGTCGATTCGCAGGATAAAGTCTGGACGCTTGAAAACAATACGGTTCCCGGGATGACCGAGACTTCTCTGCTTCCCGACGAAGCTAAAGCCTGCGGCATAAGTTTTGAAGAACTCGTATTAAAAATAATGGAATGTTCATTGTAAAGCTATGGTGAAAAAAAGAAAATATTCTTACCGCAGGAGAGTGTCGGTTTCCGCGTCGGGGAAAAAAAGAAAGACCGGCAGGTTTTTTCTTTTTACGTTTCTTGCGGCTGCGGTTTTGGCGGCTCTTTATCTCGGCGGGAAAACGCTTGTCGGCTATGCCTACGCTTCCGACGGTATGACCATACGGGATATAGAAATTTCGGGCTGCAAAAACGTGACAAAATCGGAAATAAGGGAGCTTCTTCCTTTTAAAGTCGGCGACAATCTTCTGAAAATAGATTTGTCCGAAGCCGAAAACGAGATAAAAAAGGTCAAGCCCGAACTTAAAAATATTTCCATAAACAGGCGCTGGCAAAAAGTTACCGTGAAACTTTACGAGCGCACGCCCGAAGCTTTTGTCGCAGGCAAAGACGGCATTTTGGGCGTAGATTTCGAAGACAGGCCGTTTCCGCTGCGCGGGTTTATGAGCGGAATGAAAGTCCCGAGGCTTAACTGCAAAACCGATGTCGGAAGAGGCGAACTTTTAAATTTCGTAAAAGCGTTTAAGCCCGTCTGCAAAGATTTTTTAGACAATATCGAAGAGATAAAATTCGGAACTTACGGCGACATAGTTTTTGTCATGCACGACGGGACCGTCGTTTACTGGGGCGACGCGAGAAAAGAGCGCATGGAACGCAGGTTTGACAAGTTCGGCAAAATTTACGTGGACGCCATGTCTAAACATAAGAAAGTGGAATTTATAGATATGACCTATTACGATTCGGGCAGGGCGCTGGTAAAGCCCGTAATCGAAGAAGCGGGCGCTTAATAAACCGGCGAAAAATCGGACAATTACGAGGGAAAAATGGCAAAACAAACTATTATAGCCGGTCTTGATATCGGAAGCAGCCAGGTTTGCTGCGTCGCCGGAGTTAAAGACGAGGAAAAAAGGCTTATCAAAATTTTGGGCTCTTCCGTCGTTCCGTGCAGCGAAGGAATAAAAGCCGGCGCGGTCATAAACATACAGGAAGCCGCGGTGGCGATATCGAGAGCTTTTGACGAGACGGAAAAAGCCGTCGGAAGCCAGATAAACGATATTGCGGCCGCCATAAGGGGCAGTTTTGTCGAGGCTAAAAATTCGTCGGGTTCGGCGGACATAAACAATTCCGAAAAAGAAGTTACTCCCGAAGTCGTCGCCAACGTTTTAGACAGCGCGAGAAACAAAATAAGAATAGATTCGGAACACCAGATCCTGCAGATCGTTCCGAAAGAATTTACTTTGAACCAGCAGAAAGACATACGCATACAAAACCCTATAGACATGAAAGGCTCGTTTATAGAGGTTGACGTTCACGCTCTTATAGCTTCAAGCGGCAATATAGGAAACATAATGAAAGCCATAGACGAGGATGTCGACGTAAAAATTTACAGTTATCTTGCCGCCAGCGAAGTTCTCGTTACGAAAGAAGAGAAAGAGCTCGGCTGCCTTGTCGTGGATTTCGGCGGGCTTACGACCGGGCTTGTTCATTATACCGACGGAATTTTAAGATATACGGGCGAAATTCAGGTGGGTTCCGATTATATAACCAGAGACATTATGCATAGGCTGAGGGCTTCTTTTGCGGTATCAAAAGAAATCAAGGAAATGTACGGAACGGCTTTCGCGTACCCCGATCTTAAAAACGAAGAGTTCGAATACCGCGGCGCGGACGGAAAAAGCATGAAAAAATACGATAAGCGCCAGCTTGTGGAAATCATACAGTCGAGAATAGATCAGGTATTGTCGGCCGTAGAAAGCAAAATGAAAGCAAGCCCCTGGGGCAGCCAGTTTTTGTCGGGCGGGATAATCCTTACAGGCGGCGGGTGTCTGCTTGCCGGAATGCAGGAAGCAGTGGAAAAATATTTCGGCTGTTCCGTGCGCATAGGCATTCCGAATTCCGAAAAAGTCATAGGCCAGAGCGAAATAATTTCAAGTCCCGTTTATACGGCCGCTATAGGCGCTGCCGTATCGACTCTTTCGGAAAATTACGGTTCGTATATGCCGAAAAAATCTTCCGGGAACGGTTTTTTTTCCAGAGCCGTAAGATGGTTTGAGGAAACTTTCTGATATGCCGATGAAAATAATTTTACCTTCCGACAGTTCAAATAACGGGCAGCCGGCCGTGATAAAAGTCATAGGCGTCGGCGGCGGCGGCTCGAACGCCGTAAACAGAATCATAGCGGCGAACGTTTCGGGAGTCGAATTTATCGCCGTAAACACTGATATTCAGGCTTTGAGGGGTTCGACTGCTCCGGTAAGAGTGCAGATAGGCGAGAAAACCGCCAAAGGGCGCGGAGGCGGGGGAGATCCTCTGATAGGGCAGAAAGCGGCCGAAGAAAGCGAAGATATTTTGCGCGAAACGGTGAGGGGCGCTGATATGGTTTTTGTCGCGGCCGCAATGGGCGGAGCGACGGGTACGGGCGCGGCTCCGGTCGTAGCGCAGATTGCCCGTTCCGAAGGCGTTTTGACTATAGGCATAGTAACGAAGCCTTTCGAATGGGAAGAAAAGCAGAAAATGGATATTGCCGAAGAAGGCATAAAAAAATTAAGGGGATTTACCGACGCTTTGATAATAATACCCAACGAGAGGGTTTTTAACGTTGTGGATCCGACTATGCCGTGGAACGTGTTATACGAGTTTATCGACGGTATTTTAAGGCAGAGCGTTCAGGCGATAACTGACGTAATAACGCAGTCCGGCGAAATAAACGTAGATTTTGCGGACGTGAAAAATATTCTTACGGATTCCGGAACGGCTTTGATAGGTATAGGCGAAAGTTCCGTTTCCGGAGACGTCAAAGACGCCGTCAAAAAAGCTATTACCAGCCCTTTGCTCGGAGACATAGATATTTCCCTTTCCAGAAAAATGCTTGTGCACATTACCGCAAACTCCAATCTTTCCGTAGGGCAGTTTAAAGAAATTACCGACACGATAAAAAGTTACGGGATGCAGGGGCATATAAAATACGGGCAAAGAACCGATAACAGAATCGATGACAAAATCAGAGTCATTATTATAGCTACGGGTTTTGAAGACGAGGCCGCCAGGGAAGACGAAAAGACCGGACAAAGAGTTTTTTCTTTGGATGACAACGCGCCTGCCGCGCCTGCGGAACAGCCCGAAGAAATAGATTTTTCAAAGCCCGCTTACACGTACTGGAAATCGAAAAAATTGAAATAGAGAAAATAAAAGCCGGGAAGATAAGAGGGTAAGCATAGATACAAACGGTTGTAAAATATGAAAGGCAAAATTATTTTTGAACCTGCATTTTCGGATAAATGCTTTACTGCCGCGAAAGAGTGCGGAAATATGAAAGAGGCGGCGGCAAGAGCCTCTTTTTTTCATTGCGCGGGATTAGACCCTGATAAGCTTGTTTTGGCAAATCAGGTGCACGGCAATACCGTAAAAACGGTTGACGCGTCAGCCGCCGGAACGATAATCGGCGACTGCGACGCTTTGATCACCCGCGAAAAAGATTTGATTTTGGGGATTTTTACCGCGGACTGCATGCCTGTTTTTATAGTTTGCGAAAAAAGCGGAGCAAAGGCCGCCATACATGCGGGCTGGAGAGGGCTGGCTTCGGGGATTATAGAAAATGCCGTTTCGGCAATGGTTAAAGAATTTAAAGTTTTGCCGGAAAAGTTAAAAGCTTACATAGGGCCGCATATACGCGAATGCTGTTACGAAGTGAAAAAAGAAACTGCGGATATTTTTAAAGCTAAACTTATCAACGACAGGCTTTGCTTGTCAGAAATAGCCGTCCGCAAACTGCAAAAAAACGGCTTGCAAAATATTTTTGCAAGCGAACACTGCACTTTCTGCAGAAAAGACTTGTTTTTTTCCTACCGAAGAGATAAAACCGAAGAAAGGCAAATCAATTTGATTTTTTGACCTTAGAAAACGAATTTTCTGTTGAGCCGGGATCGATATTTTCAATCGCTTTGTACGTATGTTTATTTATGTGTACTTCCATATTTTCCGTAAGTTTTTCGAGTTCGCTGCTTATTCCGGAGACGCGGCCAAGGATGTCTTTCTCAAATATCTTCGGCAGCTTTTTCGCCTTTTGAAAGCTGTACGTATATTTTTGCAGTTCGGCAGGATTAAAGTTTTTAATGTCAAAGACGACTTTATGAAGAGCCGCGTTGACGGCAAATTCATTCAGTTGTTCATTTTCGGTTACATGTGAATTTTCAAAAGAGAGAAAGTCATGAATTTTTCCTTTCGCAACCATAACACACAACAATAATACCAAAATCAGAAATAATATGGATATTTTTCTGTCTGAAATGGCGTAGTTTTCCGTAGGAAGAATATGTTTTGTGAAAAAAATAAAAAATAGCATGGCCGTCACAAAAGCCGATAAAAGGGTCACGAGCAGAATCGTCATAGAATCGCCTCTGGCGGCGGATGCTAAAATATGCAGTGCTCTGGATACTAAACTGTCTGTCTGTATATTGCGTAAAAAAATACTATGCAAAACATGATATGTAAACTGTATGTAGAAAATCAGCAAAAACGATAAATTGTAATAGGATTTAAAAATCGATATGAAAAACGACGATACTTTAGAGGCATTGAGTATAGGAAATAAAAACAACAACAGGATTACCGGCAGATTGACATATGCAAGCGCAGAAACGGAAAAACGGATATTGCTGAAAAATACTTTTATTATGTCGATTTTCGCGGATTCTTTAAGCAAAGGGAAGTCGTAAGCTATAAGAAAAAAGCAGGAAAGGGCCGTTAAAATGGTGATAAATATAATGTTTGCGAGCGCTATGCGTTTGATAAGAGATTCGAAATCTTTAGAATCGTTTTCCATTGCAATATTTTAGTAATTTATAAAAAAAAAGTAAAAAATCCCGGCACGCGTAATTTATAAAAGCTCGGCGTATTTGCGCACAAAGGTTTTTTTTGCCGCGGTTACAAGCGTCATATACGCAAGTATCGTAAGAATAAGCCACATGAAATATTCCAAAGGAAGCGGCGTCATTTCTAAAATTTTACCGGCCTGCGTATAAGGCAGTACCGTTCCGAACGCTATGCCGCAAGTCGTGAGGAGCGTCAACTGCCAGGAAGCGCGGCTTTGTATGAAAGGAAGTTTCGGCGTACGTATCATATGTATGACCAAAGTCTGCGACCAGAGAGATTCTATAAACCAGCCCGTATGAAATATCGACATAAAAATCAGCTGCTGTCCGGCTCCGAGAGTGTGAAAGCTGCCTCCCGTGATGGCGGGGCATATCAGATAGAACATTAAAAGGTATGTGGTTATGTCGAAAATCGAGCTTGTCGGCCCCAGCCACACCATAAACTTCCCTATGGACGAAGCCTTCCAGTCTTTAGGGGTTCTTAAAAATTCATTGTCGACGTTATCCCACGGAATTGTCACGCAGGAAATATCGTATATGAGATTCAGCACCAGTATCTGGATTGGGAGCATCGGAAGAAACGGCAGAAACGCGCTTGCCGCAAGAACGGAAAACATATTCCCGAAATTGGAGCTTGCCGTCATTTTTATGTATTTTATGGTGTTTCCGTAAGTTTTTCTGCCTTCGATGACCCCGTTTTCCAAAACCATCAGGTCTTTTTCAAGAAGAATAATGTCGGCCGACTCTTTGGCGATGTCAACGGCAGTATCTACCGATATTGCCACATCGGCTTCCTTCATCGCCGGCGCGTCGTTTATCCCGTCGCCCATAAAACCTACGATATGTCCGCTTTTGCGCAAAATATTTATTATTCTGGATTTTTGCTGGGGGGAAAGTTTTGCAAAAACGTTTGTGTTTTTTACGGCTTCCGTAAGATCCGCGTCGGACATATTTTCTATGTCCGCGCCCAGAAGCAGGCTGTCAATGGTTATTCCGACTTTTTTGCATACGAAACGCGTTACCGCGTCATTGTCGCCGGTAAGAATTTTGACTTTGATCCCGTAATCGAAAAGGGCTTTAACGGCTTTTTCCGCCGACTCTTTCGGCGGGTCAAGAAAAGCGAGATAGCCTATAAACGTCATATCCGATTCGTCGGCTACGGAAAATGTTCCGCCGTCGGCGACGCCGGTTTTGTTTGCCAAACCCAAAACTCTCATCCCGTCTTCGTTATACCTCTGGGCTATGGATAAAATTTCTTTTTTTATTTCTTCGGTAAGCGGCACTATCCGGCCTTTGGACTCGGCTTTAGTGCAGACTCCCAGCATTTCTTCGATCGCGCCTTTTGTGATTATTTGGGCTTTTTTATCTTTATCGCCGACGACAACGCTCATTCTTCTTCTGTTGAAATCGAAGGGGATTTCGTCCACTTTATGATAGTCCTCTTTCAGGAAAGTCATATTGTCTTCGATTTCATGGTTTATTACGGCTATGTCCATCAGATTTTTAAGGCCTGTCTGGTAATAACTGTTCAAAAAGGCGAGCTGAAGTATCTTTGCGTCTTTGTCTCCGTCGGTGTTAAGGTAATATTCCAAAACGACTTTGTCCTGCGTGATAGTGCCCGTTTTATCGGTGCACAAAATGTCTATGGCGCCCAAATTCTGTATGGCGGCAAGATTTTTGACTATGACTTTTTTCTTCGACATCGATACCGCGCCTTTGGCGAGGTTTGCCGAAACTATCATGGGGAGCATTTCCGGGGTAAGCCCTATGGCTATCGATATTGCGAAAAGAAGCGATTGCCCCCAGTCTCCTTTCGTGAAGCCGTTTATCAAAAGCACTGTCGGCGCCATAATCATCATAAACTTTATAAGCAGCCACGAAACCGAACTGACGCCTTTTTCAAAACTCGTTACGACTTTTTTCTTAACTATTTGTTTGGACATTGAGCCGAACAAAGTGTTGTCGCCGATATTTACGACGATTCCTATTCCGGAACCGCTGACGACGTTGCTTCCCATAAAAACCAGATTGTTAAATTCGAAAGGGCTGTGTTTTTCGATATCTTCGGTTTTTATTTCGTCCGAAAATTTTTCTACGGGTTCGCTTTCGCCGGTAAGGGAGGATTGGCTGACGAATAAATCTTTTGTGTGGAGCATTCTCATGTCGGCGGGCGCCATGTCTCCCGCTGCCAGATGCACTATGTCGCCGATTACGAGTTCGCGTATAGGGAGTTCCGTTTTGCCGGTTTCTTTTCTTTGCACGCTTATGGTAGTGCATACCATTTCGCTCAGTTTCGCCGCGGCTTTTCCGGAGCGCGCTTCCTGTATAAAGCGCATAAAACCGCTTATCGCGATCATTACGGATATGATGATAACGGCTCCGTAATCTTTGTCGGTTACGTAAGATATTACGGCAAGAGCCGATAAAACAAGGGTAAACGGATTTATGAAAGCGTCGCGAAGCCGCGTAAATACGCCGTCTTCGTTTTTGCGGGTGATTTCGTTTTTGCCGTACTCGTCGCGCATGATTTCGACGTTTTCTTCGTCAAAACCCAAAAAATCGTTGTCATATTCGGAAAGCAAAGCCTTTTTGGTAAGCATCGCGGCCCTGTTGAGGGTTTCTTTGTTCTGCGCCGCTTCATATATAAGGAACGAAAAATTTCTCAAAGGCTTTTTTGAAATAGCCATAATAATCCTGCCGGTAATTTTTTTGAAATTCTATTCTTTTCGGCACTTATTGTCAACTGACAAAAGCAGGTTGTAATTACGCATTTTTGTCATCCCGTTGCAGACTGATGAGGAAAAACATCTTTTAAAATATCGGGAAATGACGGACAGGGCAAAAGCCGCGGCAATATCCATAGATTCCGCGGCGGAGTTTACACTGCACGAAGCTGCAGGGCGCAGACAACAAACGGATACCGGTTTTCACCGGTATGACAAGCATAATTACTGTCCTTGCCGTTGCAGTTTTGCATTAACGCGAGTCTATGAGAGGCAGTTTTTTGCATACTTTTTGAACGTCTGCAAAAAATACGGAGGAGGCTGGGAGGCGCAGCGCTCCCTAAAACGGGTTACCACGGCATTATTTTTTTCCACCATGAACGGCTTTTGGATTCCAAAACTTTAAGAACCGCGCCGCCGTTTATTTTGGCAAGCCCGGTTACGGAGGGGGTGTAATTGAGATGTATTTCAAAATCGTTGTTTTTTGCCGCTATTTTTTTTACAGTAGCCGGCAGCGGAATCATTATGCCGTCTTTTCTTCCGCCTATAAGATGGGCAAGGTAATGCGCTATATCCCTTTCGTCCGTTATAAGCGATAAAACCGTGTCTCCCTCGGATATTTTTCTTACGGGTTTTCCGTTTGAATCTTCCAGGATTTCCGCGTCAAGTTTTATAAACCCCAGCTCGTATCCGGTAAAAAAAGTCTCGTTTTGTTTTAAAGCGTAATCGGGCAGCTTTTTATACTGCGTAAGGCTGAGCTCTTCTCCCACGATTTCCGCGCTGATTTGCTTGGGGCTGAAGAAAGACTCCGTTATTTTTCTTATTTCTTCCGCATTTATCACCGGAATTGCCTTTATGGCTTTTTCAGTGTGGATTTTAAAATTCTCTTCTATGCTTTGCGTGTAGCTTTCCATGGCGCCCGCGTCAAGCCTTGCCGAGAAAATGGCTTTTTCAAAAGAAAACCAGTCGGATCGGGCGGAAATTTCATACACTGCGGGATTATGCGAAAACACTTCGCTGAAACGCAGAATTTCCCCGGTTTTGACGTTGACAGCTATATGGATAAGTCCGTAAACGTTTTCTTGCGGGAAAATCAGCTTGATTTTAAAGGCGGTTATAAACCTGAGCAGAAAACCTATGGCGGAAATGGCTTTCTCCAGATTGCCGCCCGAAACCGACAATGCGAATTCTGCTTCGGAACGGTCGCATCCGGTTTCTTCCGTTAATAATTGTATATTGTCTTTTTCTTTCATCGTATTTTAGACGCATGAATGCGCGGATGCGCAGCAACGGCCTTTATCCCCGCCATGCGTCTATGCCTCTGTGCATCCGGCCCTCCGCAGTTTTTAGCTTCTAGGATGCGCTTTCTCATAGACTTTTTTCAGGCTTTCTATGGTAACGTGCGTGTAATGCTGCGTTGTCGAAAGGTTTTTGTGGCCGAGCATTTCCTGAACGCTTCGCAGATCGCAGCCCCTGTCGAGAATATGCGTGGCGAAAGTATGCCTTAAAGTGTGCGGGCTGACTTTTTTCGTAATCCCCGCTTTTATAAACCAGTTATGCAAAACTCTTCTGGCCGTTCTTTGTTCGAGCCTTACTCCGCGGACGCTTAAAAATACGGGGGAGTTTCTGTCAAACGCAAGCCCTCCGGCTCTTCTTTCGTCTATGTAATTTTTTATCGCCGCAAGGCAGTTGTCGCCCACAGGGACAATGCGCTCTTTGTTTCCTTTTCCCGTCACGGTTACGGTATTCGATATAAAATCTATATTTTTGACGTCAAGGCTCATAAGCTCTTCTATGCGCAGGCCGCAGGAATAAAGAAGCTCTATCATAGCCCTGTCGCGCAGTTTTAAATCCGGGATTTCAAATAAGGAGCGCATTTCAGTTTCGGTCAAAAATACCGGGACTTTTTTTTCTTTTTTTGGTCCGGTCATATCCGCAAGAAAACTTTTTTCGACCGAATCGTTTATAGTAAGAAATTTGTAAAAGGTTCTTAAAGACGCGAATTTTCTGGTAAGCGAAGATTTTCCCAGGTTTTTTTTATTGAGGGCGCCCATGTATTCCCTGAACAGGTGCTTGTCCGCCGCGGCAAAGCCGGATTTTCTGCTTTTCAAAAACAAAGCGAAATCCGTAATGTCGGATTCGTATGCCCTTAAGGTATGTCCGGAAAAATTCCGCTCGGCTTTGAGATACTTCAAAAAAGATTCTATTTCTTCTTTGAAGTCTTCTTTTTTTGCGGTTCCGGTTTTTGAGTCTTCTCTTTTTTCAGGGTTATCCATTGTAGATTCCTGCATTTCGGAAACGCCGAACAGGTAAGAAACGGCCCTCTTTTCCCGATCCTTTTAAGCATCATCGAGCCGCATTTTTCGCACTTTATGTCGGTTTTTTCGGGTTCGGGCTTTAACACTTTGTTTCCGTTTTTGTCTATATTATATGTAGTTTTGCATTCGGGATAGTTTTTGCACGCAAGATAAGCTTTGCCCCTGAAACCTATTTTTTTAATAAGAGGGCTTGCGCATTTATCGCATTTCATATCCGTTTCTTCGGCATCAGGCATTGCTTTGCCGTCTTTTCCCAGCCGCATGGTGGTTTTGCATTCGGGATATCCCGAACAGCCGAGAAACTGTCCGCTTCTGGAATCTCTTATGACCATCGGCTTTCCGCACTTGGGGCAGACTTCGCCGCTTTTTTGCGGCTCTATTTTCTGCCTTTCAAGATTTTTTTCGGCTGCGCTTAAATCTCTTTCAAAAGGTTCGTAGAAATCTTTTAAAACATTCTGCCATTCGGTTTTGTTTTCGGCTATGTCATCGAGTTTTTCTTCTATGCCGGACGTGAATTTTATGTTTATAATGCTTCCGAAATGTTTCTTTAAAACGTCGTTGACTACGATGCCGAGATTTGTCGGCATGAATTTCTTGTTTTCAAGCCTTACGTAAAGCCTGTCGAGAATGGTTTTTATCGTAGGCGCGTAGGTCGAAGGCCTGCCTATGCCGTTTTCTTCAAGCGCTTTTATTAAACTCGCTTCGTTATAGCGCGGGGGCGGTTCGGTAAAATGCTGCTGGGGAAGAAGCTTGTTTAAATCGAGAATTTCTCCGGCGGTCAAATCCGGAAGTTTGGCGTCCTTTTCGTCGTCATCGATATTATATACTTTTAAAAATCCGTCAAAAACCAAAGTGCTGCCGGAAGCCCTGAAAATATAATCGTTTGCCGAAATGTCCGCGCTTACAGTATTGTATATCGCGTCCGACATCTGGCTTGCGACAAATCTTTTCCATATCAAATCGTAAAGTTTGAATTCGTCCGGAGAAAGAAACTGCTTTATTGACGCGGGAATCCTTTTAGGGGATGTCGGCCTTATCGCTTCGTGGGCTTCCTGCGCGCCTTTTGATTTTGTTCTGTAAAAGCGGGGCGTTTCCGGCGCAAAGTTTTTGCCGTAATTTTCGCCGATAAACTTCAGCGTTTCGCCCTGTACGCTTTTTGCTATGTTTAAAGAGTCGGTTCTCATATAAGTTATAAGACCCGCGCCGCCGTCGCCTCCGACATTTATGCCCTCGTACAGTTTCTGGGCTATCATCATGGTTTTTGAAGCCGAAAACCCCAGGCGCCTCGAAGCGTCCTGCTGCATTGTGGAAGTGGTATAAGGCCCGTAAGGGGAACGCCTGCGCTGTTTCGATTCTACGGATTTGACGGTATATTTTGCGCCTTCAAGCTCTCTTAATATGGAGTCGCTTTCCTGTTTGCTTTTAATTGAAAGTTTATCGTATTTTACTCCGTTTTTTGAAGAAAGCGCTGCGGTAAAAAGATTTTTTGAGCCTTCTTGTTTCGAAAGTTCCGCTTCCACGCTCCAGTATTCTACGGGAACGAATTTCTTTATCTCTTCTTCCCTGTCGCAAATTATCATTACGGCGACGGATTGAACTCTTCCCGCAGACAATCCTATTTTTATTTTTTTCCACAAAAGAGGCGAAAGTTTATAGCCCATTATTCTGTCAAGGATTCTTCTTGCCTGCTGGCTGTCAACCAGGGCGTAATCGATTTTTCTGGGGTTTTTTACGGCTTCTTTTATGGCTTCGGGGGTTATTTCGTGAAAAGTTATTCTTGAGATTTTACCGTCCGGCAAGCCGAGCGCTTCTTTCAAATGCCACGCTATCGCTTCTCCTTCGCGGTCAAAGTCGGTTGCAAGATAGATTTTATCGGAATTGCCGGATGATTTTTTTAAATCGGAAATAAGCTTTTTAGCTTTCGCGATATTTACGTAAGTCGGCTCAAAATTATGCTCTACGTCTATGCCCAGCTTGCTTTTAGGCAGATCTCTTATATGCCCGAAAGAACTTTTTACGGTAAAATCTTTGCCTAAGATTTTTGAAATCGTTTTTTCTTTGGCCGGCGATTCGACTATTACGAGATATTTCGGCATAATTGCTTCCTTTTATCAATAATTTTATAAATAGTTTCGTTTAAGCGGTGCAAGGGCGGCGTTTGTTTTTGCCGCCGACTAATCTTCCGCTGTTCTGACTGCCGTATAAAACTGTCCCGGCTCCGATTTTATAAGCCCTTCAAGCTCAAGTTTGAAGATTATAGCCGCAATTTCGGGAATTTCAATATTTAATTTTTGGGCTATTATGTCGGAATGCAGCCCTTCATCGCAATTTTTTATGAGTTCAAGCGTCTTTTGTTCGTTTCCGGAAAGCAGAGGCAAAGCTTTTTTCGCAATAGTATCATTATTATATGTAACATACGGCATCTGCCCAAGCATATCCTGCGGGTTTAAAGCCAAAAACGCGCCGTCTTTTATAAGGCCGTTCGTTCCTTTTGAAAGCTGCGAGTAAACGCTTCCGGGAACGGCGAAAACGTCTTTTCCGTACTCCGCGGCAAACCTTGCGGTGATTACCGCTCCGCTTTTTTGCGCGGCTTCCGTGACAAGTGTCGCTTTGGAAAGGGCGGCTATGATTCTGTTTCTTCTTGGGAAAGTCCACACATCGGGTTTCTGTTCCAGCGGAAATTCGCTTATAACCGCGCCGGATTCGGATATCTTTTCCTGAAGTTTTGCGTTTTCGGGCGGATAATTTACAAAAAGGCCGTTTCCCAAAACCGCAGCGGTTCTTCCGTTGTTTTTAAGAGCGGCCGCATGCGCTTCCGTATCTACTCCCCTTGCAAGCCCCGAAATTACCGTTATGCCTTTTTTTGCAAAATGTCCCGCGAATTCGCATGTAACGGTTTTTCCGTAGTTTGTAGGTTTTCGCGAACCCACTATTGCTATAGAGTTCAAATCTTTTTCCGTTAAATCGCCTTTTACGTACAAAGCTACCGGCCTGTCCGCAAAATCTTTTAAAACGCGCGGATATTCTCCGCTGTCAGCCAAAAGTATTTTTATATTGCTTTTACGGGCTTTTTCCAGCTCTTTTTCGGCTTTTTTTGAGTTTTTGATATTTAAAATTTCGTCAGCGGTCTTCAGGCCTATGCCTTCAACCTGCAAAAGTTCGGTTTTTGAAGCGTTAACCGCGGACTTGGCGCTTCCGAACTTTTCGATAAGGCCCGATAAACGCTTGATTCCTATATCCGCTGCCAAAAAAAGTTTGAAAACCGATAATTCTTCTTCATTCATGCGGTTTTTGCCTTATAAAATTATTTTTGCGGACTTTATTTATACAAATTATTAAAATTTTGTCAAAGTTTGCTTTTTCGTTTTATTCAAAGGGCAGGGCTCATTGTTAAAGGAATTTAAAGCAAAAAATATAATTGACTAATTACTGCAAAAAATATAGAATAGTTCGGAAAATTCAATTTTATTTATACGAATTATTTGTATCATAAAAGGGGAAGGAGGCCTCAATGAGCGAGAATTTGAGCTCTAAAATGCAGGGCGGCAAAAAAGATGTTTTATCCATAAACAAATCGGGTCTTCCCGATTCCTATAATGAGACAAAAGTGGTTTTACTCCCCAGAGATCCGCTTTGGATATACGTTTACTGGGATATCTCTTCGCAAACCAAAAATGAATTTTCAGACAAATACAAAGACATTTTTGACGATTCATCGCTGACTATAAGGGTTTATGACGTTACGGACGTCAATTTTGACGGTTCGAACGCAAACAGATTTTTTGACGTTAAAGTCAATCATAACGCTTTAAGCTGGTATATAAATGTCGGAGAGTTTAACCGTTCCTGGTGCGTTGACGTAGGCTATGTGCTTAAAAACGGCGAATTTGTGACGGTTTCAAGATCAAACGCGATGGCTATGCCCAGGCACGGCGTTTCCAATATTACCGATGAGCAGTGGGCTCTTTTGCAGATTGAATTTGAAAAACTTCTCAAAATATCGGGCGCGGGCGGTCTCGGCAAAAGCTCTTACGATTTGGTAAAGCTTATGCGCGAGCGCTGGGAAGAGATAACGAAGCTTCCGACAAGCGGCATTTTGGGCGGAGCGAGTTCTTCTTCTTTCAGAAAAAAACAAGCCGCGGATAAATCAAAAGATAAAACGTTTTGGCTAAAAGCCGATACGGAAATAATAGTTTACGGAGCAACAGAACCCGACGCGACGCTTACAGTTCAGGGAAAAAATGTTCCGCTTGCGCAGGACGGTTCTTTTACCCTTAGATTTTATCTTCCCGACGGCGAACAGAATTATCCGATAGAAGCGGTTTCTTCCTGCGGAACAATGTCGCGCAGAATCACGTTTAACGTTAAAAAAGAGACAAAGTAGGGAAATTTCTCCCTTTCTTGACATAAAAAATCGCTTTCCCGTTTGAGGTATATATAATGGATCCCAAAGGCTACTGGTGTTTGCAGCTTCACGCTCATCTTCCCTATGTCCGCCATCCCGAATATCCGGATTTTTTAGAGGAGGACTGGCTTTACGAAGCCATTTCCGAAACATATCTTCCGCTCCTTTCGGTTTTTGAAAATTTTGTAAAAGACGGTGTTGATTTCAGGCTTACCATGACGATAACCCCGTCGCTTGCGAATATGCTTGCCGACCCGCTTTTGCAGTCGCGGTATTACGAAAGGCTCAATAAACACATAGAACTTGCCGAAAAGGAACTTTGGCGCACAAGAAATATCGGCGAATTTCAGCCTGCCGCGCAAATGTACGACAGCCGTTTTAAAGAATGTAAAAGGCTTTGGGAAAAATACGGCGGAAATATTTTGCATGGTTTTAAAAATCTTCAGGATATGGGCAAACTTGAAATTATCACATGCTGCGCTACGCACGGATTTTTGCCTTTAATGAACAATGAAAAAGCGCAGAGAGCGCAGATAAAAGCGGCTTGCGACGATTATGAAAGGCATTTCGGAAGAAGGCCGAGGGGAATGTGGCTTGCCGAATGCGCGTATTATCCCGGAATAGATAAACTTTTAAAGGAAGAAGGTATAAGATTTTTCTTTCTTGAAGCGCACGGTATTCTTTACGGTACGCCCCGCCCGAAGTACGGAGTTTTCGCTCCGGTATACTGCCCCAGCGGCGTAGCGGCGTTTTCAAGGGATATGGAAACCGCGCATCAGGTATGGAGCGCGGAGACCGGTTATCCGGGAGACCCCGATTACAGGGAGTTTTACAGGGATTTGGGATACGACTTGGAGTACGAATACGTAAAACCTTATCTGCATTCCGATGGCATAAGAAGAAATATTGGACTAAAATATTACAGGATAACCGGGAAAGTTCCTTTACATGAAAAACAGCCCTATATTCCCGAATGGGCAAGAAATAAATCCGCGGAACACGCCGGAAATTTTTTGTTCAACAGGGCGAAACAGGTTGAATATTTGGCGGATGTTTTAGGCAAACAGCCTCTTGTGGTGTCGATGTATGACGCCGAGCTTTTCGGACACTGGTGGTTCGAAGGCCCCGATTTCATAAATTTTCTTTTCAGAAAAATGCATTATGACCAGGATGTCATTAAGCCTATAACTCCGATCGAATATCTCGACAAATTCCCCGTAAATCAGGTTTTGACTCCGGCGGCTTCATCGTGGGGCGACAAAGGCTATTACGAAGTGTGGCTGAACGGTTCGAACGATTATATTTACAGGCATTTGCATAAAGCGGCGGACAGAATGGTTGAACTTGCAAATCAGTTTCCGGATTCCGAAGGGCTTTTGGAAAGAGCTTTGAATCAGGCGGCGAGGGAACTGCTTTTGGCGCAATCTTCGGACTGGGCGTTTATAATGACTACCGGAACCATGGTCGAATACGCCGAAAAGAGAACGCGCGACCATCTGGTAAATTTTACGAATATTTATAATCAGATAAAAGGAAACTCTGTCGACGGGGGGTATGTAGCCGATCTGGAGAGCAAAAATAACATTTTCCCCGAAATCAATTACAGGGTTTATAAATAGAATATGAGCGGCGTCGCAATTGTTATCATTTTCGGAATTGTTTTTGTCGCAACCATCATGTGGCTGGAGATTTCGCGTTCCAAAGCGAATTCACGCCGCGAGGAATCTTATCAGAAGCAGATTCTCGAGCTTCTGGGCAAACTTCAGTCAAATACCATGGATTTGGACAATCTTCTCGTAATGCTTGTCGGGCTTCATGAGTTCGGCATGTCGGCTACGGATATAATAAGCAAGGAAGAACTCGCCGAATCCGTAATAGACGTCTCCTGCAAACTTATACATTCGGACGCAGGATCTCTTATGCTTATAGATCAGGACAATAACGAGCTTTACATAGCCGCTTCAAGAGGTTTGCCTTCCGAAGTAGTGTCTTCCGTAAGAATGAAAATAGGGCAGGGCATAGCCGGGAGAGTCGCTCAAACCGGGAAACCGATTTTTGTTGAAGATATAGAGTCCGATATAAGATTTTTAAGGCCTAACAGCGATGAAAGGTATGAATCTAAATCCTTTATTTCGGTCCCGTTGAGGATAAAAAACAAAGTTGTCGGGGTTTTAAATATAAACGCCCCGCGCGAAATCAAAAGTTTTGAAGACAGAGATGTCCGCCTTTTGACTGTCCTTGCCGATCAGGCCGCGATGACTTTGGAAAATATAGAGCTTTACAATAATCTTCAGAGTTTTTATTTCGAAATGATACAAACTTTGGCAAGGGCTATAGACGCGAAAGATTCTTACACTTTCGACCATGCCGACAGAGCCAGACATTACGCGAAACTTATTGCCGAAAGAATGAATTTGCCCCAGGCCATAGTGCGTCATGTCGAATTTGCGGCTTTAATGCATGACGTCGGAAAAATCGGAATAGAAGACAATATTTTAAGAAAACCCGGTAAGCTTACCACCGAAGAGTTTGAAATTATAAAAAAACATCCCGTAATAGGAAACAACATAATTTCTCCGGTAACTTTTCTTGCTCCGGTCGCGCCGATGATTTTGTACCATCAGGAATGGTATAACGGAAACGGTTATCCCGAGGGACTCAGAGGCGAAGAAATTCCGCTCGGTTCCAGAATAGTGGCGGCGATAGACGCTTATGACGCTATGACTTCAGACAGGCCGTACAGAAAGGCTCTCCCGAAAGAATATGCCATTTCAGAGCTTATACGCGGTTCCGGAACGCAGTTTGACCCCGCGGTCGTGGAAGCTTTTGTAAGCATATTGAAAGACGAAAGCATGCACTAAAGAAATACGAGGCCGGGAAGTTTGTATGCGCAGGCATAGCTGAGAAACAAAAGCAAAAAACAAAGTCCGCTGCCATGCGTCAATGCGTCTAATTTTCTCATAATATGACCGGAATTTTATACGTCGTACCCACTCCTATAGGAAATCTTGAAGACATCACGTTAAGGGCGCTTCGCATTTTGAGAGAATGCGATTTTATTGCTTGTGAAGATACCCGCCAGAGTTTGAAACTTCTTACGCATTTTGAAATTTCAAAACCGCTTGTAAGTTTTTATTCTTACAATCAGCAGCACAGATTGCCGCAGATAATAGAAAAGCTGTTAAACGGAAAAAAAGCGGCTTTGGTTTCGGACTCCGGGACGCCGGCTATTTCGGATCCGGGCTATATTCTTGTAAAAGAAGCTTTGGAAAAAGGAATAAAAGTCGAAGCTCTTCCGGGAGCAAACGCGGCTGTAACCGCTCTTGTCGCTTCGGGGCTTCCTACGGACGGTTTTATTTTTTGCGGTTTTTTGAAGAGGAAACCCGGAAAAATGAAAAAAGAGTTATCGGAATTTTTAAATCTCGGGAAAACCGTAGTTTTTTACGAATCTCCGCACAGGATTTTAAAAACAGTTGAAATCTGCCTTGAAGTTTTCGGCGAAAACGCGAAAATGTGCCTTGCGAGGGAAATGACGAAAAAGTTTGAAGAATTTATAAGGGGAAGCGTCAAAGAAGTGCTTGAAAACATAAAAAACAGGCAGAATTTGCCCGGAGAATTTGTGGTTTTAATAAATAATGAAAATGAATCGGGAGATGTAAATGATTAGAGCGGGAATTGTCGGCATAACGGGTTATACGGGCGAAGAACTTTTAAAAATTTTATCGAAACATCCGCAGGTCAAAATATCCGGGCTGTACGGGCGGGTAACTTCGGAAACAAGGGATTTAAAAGACATTTACCCCGGATTTTCCGGATTGAATTTAAAAATCGAGCCTCTTGATGCGCAAAAAATTGCCGCTACGTGCGATGTCGTTTTTCTCGCTTTGCCGCACGCTGTGGCTTTTGAAGTGGTCCCGCATCTTTTGAACGCGAAAGTAAAAGTGATAGATTTATCTGCGGATTTCAGGCTTACAAGGCCCGATGTTTACGAGAAATGGTATAAAGTAAACCACACGGCAAAAGAATTTATAGAAAAATCCGTTTACGGTTTGTCCGAACTTAACTCGGACAGGATAAAAAACGCGTCCCTCATTGCAAATCCGGGATGCTATCCCACCACGATTATTTTAGGCTGCGCGCCCGCCGTGAAAAACGATATAGCCGATTTAAACGGAATAATAATAGATTCGAAAAGCGGCATATCCGGAGCCGGCAGAAAAAGCACAAAGGAATATTACGAGAAAGAGCATCCGAATTTCAGGGCTTATAAAATTGCCGGCGGACACAGGCATATCCCTGAAATCGAACAGGAACTTTCGATTTTGTCACGCCGGGACGTGACAATAAGTTTTACTCCTCATATTATGCCTGTAGAAAGAGGTATGCTTTCTACCATATACGTAAACCTTAAAAAGAAAATATCTACTGCGGAAATCATAGAAACATACAAAGATTTTTATAAAGGGAAGGCATTCGTAAAAATCCTGGATGAGGGCGTTTTGCCCGGAATCAAGGACGCGGTAAACACGAATTATTGCGAAATAGGGATGAAAGCCGACGCGAGAACAAACAGGCTTGTCATAGTTTCGGTTATAGACAATTTGATAAAAGGCGCTTCCGGACAGGCCGTACAGAATATGAATATTATGTTCGGGCTGGAAGAAACGGAAGGGCTTTTGTAACGGCAGAGTGAAGAGTCGGGAGCGGGAAGTAAAAATAACGGCAGAAAATATTAAATGAAAATCAGAATACATGTTTTATTTTTACCGGTTTTAATGTTATTTTTTTGCGGTTTGTCTTTCGCAAAAAAAGGACCGGTAAATATCAATTCCGAATCGGATATAGCCGATTTGAAAAAAGACGCCGAAAACAACGACAGGGGCGCGCAGTACGAATTGAGCATGGTTTACGCTTACAAGAAAGACGCGGAAGAATCTCTTAAATGGCTTCTGAAATCCGCGGAAAGCGGTTTCGGGAAGGCGGGGTATGTTTTATCGAATTTGTACTTCGAAGGAAACGCGGCGGTAAAAAAAGATTTTGATGCGGGATTGAAATGGCTTACAAAGTCCGCTGAAAACGGTTATGCTAAAGCGCAGTATAATCTCGGAGTTTTACATTATAAAGGCGAAAAGCCGCTTAAGAAAAATTATGCCGAAGCTTTAAAATGGCTGGCCGCTTCCCAAAAATCAAAATATAACGGCGAAAATACCGATAAAATGATTGCCGACAGCGAAGCAAACATAGAATCCGAAAAAAAGGCGCTTGCAGAGAAGAAAAAAGCGCCTAAAGAAAAGAAAAAAGCCAAGAAAAATAAAAAAAGCGCCGGCAAAAATAAAAAGAAGAAATAAAATGCCGTTGAAAGAGAAAAAATAATAAGTTAAAATAGGAAAACTATATGAAAAAATTTTTTGCCGTCGCATTATTCTCGTTGGTTTTAAACGTTTTGCCGTTATACGCGCAGGAAAATAGCGAGCTTTTCCGAATAGAACGCAATAAAAACTCAAATATTGTCCGCTATGACGCGGATATGAGCGGAGGAGCCATAGATTCAAAAAATCCCGTTGACGCTTATTGGGTTTTATACGCCGCCAAAGGCCAGAGGGCGGAATTGAGTTCTTTTGACAAAAAGGCTTACGGCTATAAAGTGGACTATAATGACGGCGGATACTACGATTTGACGCTTAAAGCCGTGCCTGACAGAAATATTAAAATTGTTACCGCCAACGGCGAACCTAAAGCGGAAATTTTGATAGATAAGAAAGAAGCCTATCTTTCAAAAGTCTATGTTTTTGCGGAAGACGGTTTTTTGGGAATTCCCAGGGTTGCGTATTACACTCTTTACGGGACTGACATAAATTCGGGAGAAAAAATTTCCGAAAAAATAGACGTTAAATAAAACGGGAGGGAGTATGAAAAAAGTAAGTCTTGCGTTGGCTCTTGCAATTGCAGTATCGGCCGGTTCGTATGTTTTTGCCCAGGAAAAGAAAGAAGGAGTGCAGGAAAAACCCGCTGCCGCGGCACAGGAATCCGCTTCAAAAGATTCCGCGCCGAAAAGCAGTTTGACGGTTTCGGATTCTGCTCTTGCTACCGCTATCGCGGACAGGCAGCCTGAAGGCAAAGCGACCGAATTTTCAAAAGATATAGAAAAAATTTATTATTGGACAAAAATCGAAGGCGCCAAAGAGCCGACTACCGTAAAGCACGTATGGTATTCGGGAACTACGGCGATAGGCGAAGTGTCTCTTAACGTAACGACTCCGTCTTTCAGGACATGGAGCAGCAAAACCCTTTATCCCGGCCTTTCGGAAATGTCGGTTGAAGTTGTAGACGCCGACGGCAACGTATTGAAGAAAGAAACTTTTACGATAAAATAAAAATAGAATATAGGGATGATATTTTTATCAGCCTGACTAGACTGAAAAAATAAAAACAACCGCGTTTTTGCGGTTGTTTTTATTTTTGTATATGAGAATCGCCGGCAATGCCGGCAGTGATGACTTGCTGAGGACGGGATTTGAACCCACACACCCTTGCGGGCACAGGCTTCTGAGACCTGCGTGTCTGCCGTTCCACCACCTCAGCATTGACCGGAAATTATTTACGTTCGTATATTATATCAAAACTTGCTTCAATTTTAACCGTCTATTATGTCCATTTTTATAACGCGCATTCTTTTCCATTTTCCGGTTTTATACCTTAAATAAAAAGAAACCGCCAACACCAAAACGTAAACGACAAAAACGCTCCAGCCGGTATACAATCCGAGCTTAAAAACTATGACTATAAGATAAACCGGTATTGCCACGGCAAAAACCGATGAAACCGCAAGAAGTTTCATTACAAATGCCGTGTCTCCCGCGCCTTTTATGGCGGAAGAAAAAATTATGTTCATAGGATCGAATAGCGAATACAAAGCCACAAACCGTAAAAGATTTACGGCAAGGGGTTTTACCTGGTCTATTATAAGCGCTTCCGAACCTTTTGAAAAAGGATATATGAAAACGCCGGGTATAAAAATAAAAGCCAGAATTACGACTGTCACATAAGCATATACCACATGCATAGCGGTCTGAACGCATATCTGCGCTGCAGAAGCTTTGTTTCTTCCCAGATACTGTCCCACCAAAATAGAAGTTGTTATTCCGCAGCCTACAAGAGGCATAAAAGCCAGCAAATTTATATTCAAAGCTATATTGGTCGCGGAAAGTTCAACCGTCCCCAAATGCCCTATCACAAATATAAAAAACGTAAAACCCGCCATATCGAAAAAGAACTGAACGCCGTTCGGAAAACCGAATTTTAAAAGCCTTTTGATAAAGTCAAAATCGGGCTTCAGCATCTTCGTATTGTAAATCTTATTGTTCTTTTTTGAAGTTATGAGCAATATCAGTATGACCGTCATTGTGACCGAGCCGATAATGCTTGCCATTGCCGCGCCTTCGATGCCGAGTTTCGGGAAACCGAAATTTCCGAAAATCAGAATGTAATCGAAAATAATATTTATCAAAATTCCCGTAATGTTTACGTATAAAACCACTTTGGTTTTGCCTCTGCCGGCATAAAACCCGGATAATGCCGCCGCGGCAAGAGCCGGAAGTGCCCCGTAACATAAAACCCTGAAATATTTTATTTCTTCGGCTATCACTTCGGGCGAGTGTCCGGCAAAATTGAATATTTGTTCGGAAAAGAATGAAATAAACAATATGATAAAAGCCCCGAAAAAAGATAAATGAAAACTTTGCCATACGGACGGGCCTATGGAGCGGTATTCTTTTTTGCCGTAATACTGCGAAACAAACACGTCAACGTAACTTAAAGTTCCGATAAAAATACTCATTATGGAAAAATTGAGCGTGCCTGCCGGCAAAGACGCCGCGAACGCTTCCTGCGAGTGCCAGGCAAGGAAAAATCTGTTTATGAAACTCTGTATGGAACCTGCGCCCGTTGAAATTATAAGAGGCAGGGCGATTTTTAAAAATTCAAGATAACCGCCCTTAGAGTTCCATCTTCTGGAAATATACTTAAAAATATTCATAATCCGTCAATTATACAATATTTAGGGAGCGCTGCGCCTCCCAATCTCTGCCGCACTTAAGGGGCGAGGGAGTAAAGGTCTTTGCTGTCATGCCGGTGAAGACCGGCATCCTTGTTAAAACCGGCTCCCCGATTACGAATTTCGCGGAGAACAAACAAAACAAAGATTAAAAAATTTGATATAATCTCGTTTATTGTGTAAAAATGTGTTTGAGGGCGCAAAAATGGAAATGGAAAAAGTTTATAATTCGAAAAACGTTGAAGAAAAATGGTACAAATATTGGATAGAAAACAAAACGTTTTCTTCAAAACCCGATGAAAGCAGAAAACCTTTCACTATAGTCATACCTCCTCCGAACGTCACGGGCTCTCTTCATATGGGGCACGCTTTGAACAATACTCTTCAGGACATTATTATAAGATTCAAAAAACTGCAGGGTTTTAACGTGTGCTGGGTTCCGGGGACGGATCACGGCGGGATAGCCACGCAAAACGTTGTTGAAAAACTTCTCAAAAAAGAAGGCAAAACAAAATACGATCTGGGCAGGGATAAATTTCTTGAAACTATGTGGAAGTGGAGAGTTGAGACCGGCGATACCATTCTTGACCAGCTTAAAAAGCTGGGCTGCGGGCTTGACTGGGACAGAACGGCTTTTACCATGGACGAAACCCGCTCTAAAGCGGTAAAAAAAGCGTTTATAGAGCTGTTTGACAAAGGCCTGATATACAGAGGCAAAAGGCTTGTAAACTGGTGCTCGCGCTGCGGTACCGCGCTGTCCGACATAGAAGTCGAGTACGAAGACGAAAAAAGCAATTTGTGGCATATAAAATACCCTTTCAGGGATTCCGACGGTTATATAATAGTTGCGACCACAAGGCCGGAAACAATGCTCGGCGATACCGCGGTCGCGGTTTCGCCTGACGACGAAAGATATGCGGACGTTATAGGTAAAACCATAAATCTTCCTTTAGTAGACAGGGAGATAAAGGTCGTTTCGGACTATATAGTCGATAAAGCGTTCGGCACGGGCGCGGTCAAAGTTACGCCCGCTCATGACGCTACGGACAATGAAATAGCAAAAAGAAATAATCTTGAAACAATAGAAATTATAGATATTTCAGGCAAAATGATAAACGTGCCGGAAAAATATTCGGGGCTTAGCGTTGTCGAAGCAAGAAAAGCCGTTGTGGCCGATTTGGAAGCGCAGGGGCTTCTTATAAAAACCGAAGATTATTCGCATTCCGTAGGCAGATGCTACAGATGCGCCACGACAATAGAGCCTTTGATGTCCGAACAATGGTTTTTAAACGTCAGCGGAATGTCGAAAAAAGCCGTTGACGCGGCAAATGAAGAAAAAACTAAGTTTTACCCGCAGTCGTGGAAAAAACCGTACGTTTTATGGCTTGAAAATTTAAGAGACTGGTGCATAAGCAGACAAATTTGGTGGGGACACAGAATTCCCGTTTATTATTGCGTTGACGAAAACGGACAAAGAAAGCCGGACTGCAAACCTGTCGCGGATTTTGAAACGCCCAAAGAATGCCCTGATTGCAAAGGAACGAAATTCTTTCAGGACGAAGACGTTTTGGACACGTGGTTTTCGTCCGCGCTGTGGCCTATCAGCGTTTTCAACTGGGGCGAAGACGAAAATAATGAAGATTTAAAATACTTTTATCCGACTTCCGTGCTTGTGACCGGACACGAAATACTTTATTTGTGGGTCGCAAGGATGGTGCAGTTCGGCATAGAGTTTATGAAAGACATTCCTTACAGCCATGTTTTTATACACGGAATCGTGCGCGACAAAAGCGGTAAAAAAATGTCTAAATCGCTCGGCAACGTAATAGACCCGCTGGGGATTATGGACAAATTCGGCACCGACGCTTTAAGATTTGCGCTCGCGCAGGCCGCCGCTCCGGGAAGAGATATGCAAGTTTCGGACGAATCGTTTTTGGCGGCCAGAAATTTCGCCAATAAAATATGGAACGCTTCAAGGTTTATAATAATGAACCTTGAAGGCATTGATAAACTTGATGATAATATAAAGCCCGCGGAGCTTGCGGATGATTGGATATTGGCTGAACTTCAAAAAACATATAATAAAGTTTGTTCGGCTTACGAAACTTACGATATGGATTCTGCCGCCAGAGAACTTTATGATTTCTTTTGGACTAAATTCTGCGATTGGTATATAGAGCTTTCTAAAATCCGTATGACTTCAGCCGATTTAAAAGTGAAAAAGCAGGTTCTTGAAATTTTAGTTTATGTTCTTAAATCTTTCCTGCAGCTTGCCTCGCCCGTAATGCCTTTTATAACGGCTGAAATATGGCAAACGCTTAACAAACAGAGTGAAGAGTGGGGAGTGAAGAGTGAAGATAAAGGAATAATTGCCGAATCATCTTTGCCTTTCATCGCGGGGAAGGACAAAGTCCTGACGCGGCAGTCCGGGGTTATTCAAGGAATGAATACGAATGGGGCAGAACCGGCCTTAAAACAATTACAAACTATTGAAAAAATGAAATCCATTCAGGATATTATCACAAAAATCCGCACGATACGAAGCGAAATGAATATTTCTCCCGCGGCGCAGATAAATGCGGTTTTTAACGTATCGGATAACGGCAATGAAAGCGTTTCTTTTGCAAAAGACAATCAGGACTATATAAAACGCCTTGCAAAGCTGGAAACGGTTTCTTTTGAAAAAGACGCGAAGCGTCCCAAAAATTCCGCTCTTGCGGTCGCAGGCGGTCTTGAAATTTTTCTGCCTTTGGAAGGACTTATAGACATAGAAAAAGAAAAGGCAAGGCTTGCAAAAGAAATCGCGCTTGCCGGACAGGAAATCGAAAGGACGAAATCAAAACTTTCCAATGAAAATTTTGTCAAAAGGGCGCCGGAAGCCGAAGTCGAAAAAATAAAAGAGCGCCTTAAAGAAGCGGAAACGAAAATAGAGAAAATAAACGACAGTTTAAAGTTTTTAGGGTAACCGGAGTTTAAAATGAACAGGTATTTTTACGGCATAATCGTTAAAGCGCCTCTTGCGGTTTTGGCCGCGGCATTGTTTTTTTCATATGCTTACGCGGACGATATTCAGTATAACGGAGAACAAACAACAGTGGCCGCCGGAGACACCCTTATACTTTACGGCGATTCGCCTTTCAATAACATACTTGCGAACATAAACGATGCCGGCAATTTGACGGGGACAATTTCCGTTTTGGGGCGGATAGATTCTTATCAGCAGATTTTCATCGACAATCTTATAATAAGTTCAGGCGGTTTCATCTCGGCAGACCTGTCGCAGGACGCCGCGACTTCGGTTTTACGCATGTCTTCAAAAACCGTGGTAAATAACGGAGTATTTATGGTGACCGGCGACGGTTCCGTTTTTGCCGACCGAAAAAGCGATATTTCTTTTACCGGGGCAGGCGAAATCTTATTAAACGGCTCCGCTTTGGATATTATAAATACGGCCGTGATAGAGCAAAGCACTCTGACGATAGCTGCCGGAAAACTGACGGCCAATTTTGAAGATTTGCGGGTAAATGCCATAATAAACAACGGATCTCTGCAAATCAGCAGCGGGAATATAAACCGTATAATTTACGGAACGGGAAACTTGATTTTAGATTCTTTGATAACTAACGTAAGTTCGAGCGTGTCGAATTCGATAAGGCTTTCATATTCGCAGGTAACCGTTCAGGACGCATGGCTTGCGGGAAATATTGTCGCGGAAAGCAGCGGCAACACTATAGCTTTCCACGGGCTGTTTTCCGGTATTGACGCGGATATGACAGGGTTCGGAAACGTTTCGGGAAATACGGTAAACCTTACCGGCGGAATTTTGAAGTTAGGCCCTGCCGCTTCGTTTTTTACCGGCGTAACGTTTAATATGCTTTCCGATACTCTTCTTGATATGACTAACGGAAAAATAGATTCCGTTTCGGTGGATTTGAACCTTCCGGATTCTGTCGGGCCGTCTTATGTAAGCATTGACGCGGATTTGCGCAACCGTCAGGCGGATAACTTTTTGGGTTCAGCGCTGGGACACAGCTCCGGAAGCATTGTGATAAGCCAAATCAATATACTAAACGTGCCGAAAAAGCTCGGCGGCGACGCCATAACCGTTGAAATCGCGGACGATCCGGCATTAATGAGCGCCATTACGCTTGACGGTTCCCAAAAAATAGTTATGGGGGAAATTTTCCAATATTATGCCGATTACGGCAACGGCCTTTTGAATTTCAGGTGGACAAGCGATTATAATCCGTCGGTTTTTATAGTTCCGGTGACAATGCAGATAGGCGGTTTTTTGGGTCAGCTGAATTCTTACGCTCACGGCCTTCAATTTCTTGAAAATGTTATTTCCGGAGATGAAAAAGAAAGAAAGGGCCTTTGGGTTAGACCCTACGGTTATAATGAAGACGTTCCTTTGAATTCCGGCCTTACCGTATCGAATAACGCTTACGGAGTTTATTTCGGCTACGACAGCGCTTCCAGAGAATTGGGGCGTTACGATATGTACGGAAGCGTTTCGCTGTACGGTTCGTATAACGGCTCCGCGCAGAAATACGAAGGAGCCGAAATTAACCAGGACGGCGGGATATTCGGAGTGTCGGCCGCCCTGTATAAAGAAAGATTTTTCGCGGGATTTACGGCAAATATCGGCATTATAAGCGAACACGGGCAGGGGCCGTCAGGCAAAGACAATTTTATGATGTACACGAAAGGCATGTCGGCAAAAGCCGGTTATAAAATAGACGTATCAGGCGGGGAAACGTTTAAACTTCTTCCTACGCTCGGCTTTTCTTATTCTTCAATCGAGACCGCGCCGTACACTCACGGCCGAACCAAAGTAGCGGTTGACGGCGGTTTTGCTCCTTTGCATCTGGAACCGGCTTTAAGGTTCAGCGCGGAGCTTGACGATAATTTCCGGACATACGCCGACGTGAGTTACGTGTGGAGTTTTATGGATAATGCGGTTTTTATGGCCGGCGATACGGAGCTTCCGCAATTGTCCATAGAGCCTTATTTGCAGTACGGCGTTGGTTTGAGCAAAATTCTCGGCGAAAACTTAAGCGCCTCGGCTGAAATTTACGGAAGGGGCGCCGGCAGGCGGGGCGTCGGCGGCCATCTTAACGTGCGCTGGAGTTTCGGCGGGGGAATATAAATGAGAAAAATTAAAATAGAAAAAAATTATTTAAAGCACGCGGAAGGCTCCTGTATGTTTTCGATGGGAGAAACGAAAGTTTTATGCGTCGCTTCGGTCGAAGAAAAAGTCCCTCCTTACATTGAAAACAAAGGCGAAACGCACGGCTGGATTACCGCGGAATACGCGATGCTTCCGCGTTCGTGCAATGAAAGGTCTTCAAGGTCAAAACTTTCAAACGGCGGCAGGGCGCAGGAAATATCCCGCCTCGTAGGCAGGGCTTTAAGAGCCGGAGTAGATTTGAAAAATCTCGGAAAAAGAACGATAACCGTAGACTGCGACGTTATAAGGGCGGACGGCGGAACGCGCACCGCGTCGATAAACGGCGGTTTCGTCGCTCTTATGCTTGCGCTTATGAAATTAAAAAAAGACGGCAGGCTTAAAGAAATTCCGGTAAGGGATTATGTCGGCGCGGTAAGCGTCGGGATATACGATAACGGCAAAAAAGTTTTGGATTTGTCCGCCAAAGAAGACAATAACGCCGATGTGGATATGAACGTCGTAATGACGGCCGCCGGACAATTTATAGAAGTGCAGGGAACCGCCGAAGGCGAACCGTTTTCAAGGAAAGAACTTGACGAACTTTTGGATATGGCAAAACAAGGGATAAAGCAGATAACCGCCGCGCAGCAAAAAGCGTTAAAAATAAATTTAAAACGGCAGAGTGAAAAGTGAAAAGCGGAGAGCGGAGATAATGTGTTTCGGCTTTGCCGAAACCGCGCTTTCAATTTTTCACTGCTTGTTTTTTCATAAAGGTTTTTATGATAAAAGAAATAATTGTTGCAACGGGCAATAAGCATAAAGTGGAAGAAATCTCGGAGATTTTGAAAGGTCTGGACATAAAAGTTATTCCGATGACAAGTTTTCCGGAGTACCCTGAAACCGTTGAAGACGGAGCGGTACTTGAAGAAAACGCTTCAAAGAAAGCTAAAGAAGCGGCGGCGTTTTTTAAAAAATGGGTCATAGCCGACGATACCGGCCTTGAAGTCGATTTTTTAAACGGCGAGCCGGGCGTGTATTCGGCGCGTTATGCCGGAGAAAATTGTTCTTACCAAGACAACAATAATAAACTGCTTGAAAAACTCAAAGACGTCCCGTACGAAAAAAGAACTGCAAAGTTCAGATGCGTTATAGCGGTTTCAAGCCCGGAAGGCGAGGTGTCTTTGGCTGACGGTCAAATTTTTGGTATAATAAGCGGCACTTTGGCGGGAGTAAACGGGTTTGGTTACGACCCCGTTTTTTTTGTTCCGGAATACAATAAAACTTTTGCCGAACTTAGCCCGGAAGTAAAAAATAAAATAAGCCACAGGGCAAAAGCCCTTCAAAAGGCGAAAGAAATAATAAAGGCAAAGTGAATGATCAGTTTCGGCTTGCCGAAACACAAAATCTTCACTCTTCAATCTTCACTTTGTATTTAATCGGGGAGTAGCGTAATTGGCTATCGCGCCTGCTTTGGGAGCAGGAGGCTGCAGGTTCAAGTCCTGTCTCCCCGACCATTATATAGAAACACTGAAAATGTATATTTTTCAGTGTTTTTTTATTTTACAGCCGATGATTATGCTTTGTTTCTTTTGGTTGCTTTTGGCTTTTTTGGGGTTAGTGAGACTAAAAGTTCAGGTTATCTACACTGTTTTTTAGACGCTCTTCGCTTAGGTGGGCATATATCCTCCTTGTTTTTTAGGTATAAGAAAGCACGTCCGGTATCAAACCTAACAGATGTTGAAATGCTGAATCGTTCTTAACGGTAATACGGAGACTTGCTTAAACCGTATGCAGTTATCATTATTTGCGTATGGTTTAGACAATGCATGTACAATTGAACTGAGTGCAGATGGCTTGATTGTGACACTCATTTAAGTTACAATATGAGTGCAAGAATCAAGGACTATTTATGGACAAACTTAAATCTTTACTTAAAAAGAAAGACGGTATTCTTACCACAGCAGAGGCAAACGCCGTCGGTATATCTAACGAACGCTTACGGTTGCTTGTTAAGGGCGGTGCTCTTGAGCGCGTTGCTAATGGCATTTATGCTTCGCATGATGTTTTGCCCGATAAGATGTACTTTCTTCAAAAACAAAGACCTAAGTTAATCTACTCCCACGAAACCGCATTATTTCTTCATAATCTTACTGACAGAGACCCTATAAACTACAGCGTTACAGTTCCGTCGGGACATAACAATAAAAATATTAGAAAAGACGGATTGCGTATCTTTTACATAAAACCTGAGTTCTACAAAAAAGACATCGTAATAATGGAAACAATTTTCGGGCATAAAGTGTCCGTCTACGGGCTTGAAAGAACGATTTGCGACTGCATAAGAAGCCGCAACCAAATGGACATAGCCGTTGTCACGCAGGCGCTTAAAGAATATTCAAAACGTAAAGATAAGAATCTTAGCTTACTTATGAAGATAGCCGGAGAGTTTGAGATAACGAAGATTTTGAGAGGATACATGGAGGTCTTGTTGTGAAGACATCTTCGCAGTTAAAAGCTCTGATAAGAAACTTGGCCGAGAAGAAAAATATTACACCTGAAATCATCTTGCGTAACTTTATGTTAGAACGCTTGCTTGAACGCATTTCAGTTTCAAAGTATAAAAGCAATTTCATACTCAAGGGCGGTATGCTTATATCGGCAATGGTAGGTATAGACACTCGCGCTACTATGGATATAGACACGGTTCTCAAGAAAAAGAATTTCTCGGAAGCAGATATCAAGGCAGTAATCAAGGAAATCTTAACCATTCCCGTTGAGGATAATGTTAAGTTGACCTTCAAAAACATAGAAGAGATACGCGAAGATGCAGACTATCCCGGATACCGTGTTTCCATTGAAGCGATTTTAGATAAGACGAAACAGATGATAAAGATAGATGTCAGCACTGGCGATTTTGTAACGCCCAAAGAAATCAAGTACGACTTTCAGCTAATGCTTGAGGACAGAAGCATATCTGTTATGGCCTATAACGTGGAAACGGTTCTTGCAGAAAAACTTGAAACCGTTATCGCGCGCGGTATCACTAATACCAGAATGAGAGACTTCTACGATATCTATGTCTTAACCAAAACCCACAGTTTTGACAAAAAGATATTTAGGAGTGCGTTAGAAAAAACTTCCGAGAACCGCAACACCGCTTTGCAGATGGCGGAGGCAGACGATATAATAGAAACCATTGAAAAGAATTCTCTTATGGTTGACTTATGGAAAAGATACCAGAAGAAATACTCTTATGCGGCGGACATATCTTGGCAAATGGTAATGGACTCTGTTAGGCAGTTAAGACGAGAGATTTGAAAACCGGCTACATAATAACAGGTATAGGCAGAGGAAAGGTCAGGCGACAAGACTAAAATGAGACTAAAACGTGACTAAATGAGAGTGAAGTTGTCCTGTCTCCGCTATATTTTAAATAAAAAGCCCGTGTTTAGCGTTATTGCTATATGCAGGCTTTTTTTCTAAAATATATCATCGCGTTTAAAAGATTAAGAACGGTCCGCGTTTGTAAGGTTTCAAAAGTTCTTGCGGTGCTGGCTGCCGTTTTGCCGGTTTGCGTTGCGGCTTATGCGGACACGGAAATCAAAGTTACGGATTTGGAGAAAAACGCGGACGGGTACAGCGTGGTTTTAAACGGAGCGTTAAAAATATCCGGCATAAAACTTAAAAAAACAAACTCCGGAAGCGAAATAGAGTTTCCGCGCTACGTAAGCAAAGGCGCCGTTTACAGGCAGATTTCGGTTTTAAACAGGGATTATAAAAAGTATCTGACGGATATTATTGAAAATGTTTTACCGCCGGAACCTGAAAGCGCAGGCATAGCCGTAAGCCGTAAAATAAATAAGTTTAAGGTCATAAACAATCACCGTTCGGTAAAAGCTTTTATGTCGGTTATTTTCGGCGGATGCGTGGAAGCGGAATGCCGCATTATGAACGGCAAATACGGAACATGGGTCGCATGGCCTGCCGTTAAAAAAGAATCGCGCCGGGTTAAAAATTTTGAGTTTACGGATTTTAATTTAAAAAAAGAAATCGAATCGGAGCTAATCGGATATTATAATGAAAGAAACGGAAGATAAAAAAGACGGCGACAGTATTTTAGATATTCTGACATCCGTAGGGCTGCCCGTTATTTCGGGAGCCCTTTTTATTGTATGGTTTATTAATTTTCCTAAAGATCCGGTTATCGCGTTTCCGCTGATATTGACGCTGGTATTGGTGCTATACGCTTTTTCCGGAAACGTTTACAGCGGAATTCTGGCGTGTTTTTCGATTGTCGCGGCTATTATAGGGTTGATTTTTATAGAGGATTCTTCACAAATCGTATATGTGCTGGCAGAGTGCGCGCTTATAGTCGGCTTTTATTTTGTTTTTGACATGTACAGGGAAAGATATAACGCGATGAAAAACGCGAAATCCGAAGAGTACGAAACGCTTGACAGGGAAATAGCGATTAAAGATTCCGAACTTATGGAAAATAAGAAAAGAACCGCGGCCATGCAGCAGCAGATGAGGAACTTCCAGCAAATCGGGCGAATGCTGCAGACCTTTCAGGTTTCTCTTGACGAAAAAGAAATTATCGCAAAGACAGGCGACATAGCGGGGCAATTTATCGGAAGCGGCAACTGGAAACTCAAGAAAAGCGTTCACGGAGACGTTTTTGCGAAATACATAAAAGACACAGGGCTTCCGTTGATCGTGACCGACGTTTCAAAAGACCGGCGTTTTGAATTTGTCAAAAACAGATACTTGTCGGTTATAGCCGTCCCTATAGAAGTCAACGGGAATTTTTGGGGAATAATAAAAGGCACTTCTTACAAAGCGAATAATTTTAACGATTCGGATTTGAGGCTTCTTTCGATTTTGTCGGGCATAGCGAGTACGGTATTAAATAACGTTCATCTCTACAAAAAAGTCAGCGAACTTGCCATAACCGACGGGCTTACCGGGCTTTTTACGCAAAGCTATTTTAAGGAAAGGCTCCGGGAAGAAATAAACCGTTCGAGAAGCAACAAAGTGTCTTTAACGGTGGGAATTCTGGACATAGATTTTTTCAAAAAGATAAACGACACTTACGGGCATCAGGCCGGAGACGTTATTTTGCGCCAGCTCGCGCTGCTTTTGAGGGGAAGATTCAGGGAAACCGACTTAATAGCCAGATACGGCGGCGAAGAGTTCGGCGTGATAATGCTGCATACCGACCCCAAAGAAGCTTTTAAAGTTTTGGACGAAATAAGAAAAACCGTAGAAAAAGAAAGATTTTTTATTCCGGCGGAAGGCTATTCGCCGGCGCAGGTGAAAGTCACCGTAAGCATAGGTTTTGCCGAACTCGGAGAATATAACATTTCGGTCGAAAGCGAACTTATAAAACACGCCGACAGCGCTTTGTACGAGGCGAAAAATTCGGGAAGGAACAGGACGGTTGAATTTGCAGATTAAAAAAACAGCGATTATTATTGCGTTTTTGGCAGTCATTTTGCCGCTTTATTTCGTTGCTCATAACGGCGTGGGGACAATAGTCTGGGCGTATATGCTGGTTCTTGCCGGAATATACTGCGCGCAATTTTACGTAAGGATTCCCCTGATTTGCGGCATTGCCGCGTCTTTGGCCGTATTGAAATATTTCGACGTTTATCCTTACTATGTTTTGATAACCGTCGCATTTTTTCTTTCCGTAGCGGCGCTTCCGTATTACTATTCGGTTAAAACCGAAAGCGAAGAAAAGGAATTGTCGGAGCGCAATGCAAAGTTAAGAAACGAGTACACCGAAGTTTTGTCCGCGCATTCCCACGCTCTTACGGAGAGACAAAAATACGAAGAAATGACCGAGCGCATAATGCAGCTCTACATTATAGGCAGGGATTTGTCCAAAAATATGCTTGCCGACGATTACGCGCACACTCTGGTCAGGTATCTTTCGTCAAGGACGGGCGTCATAAGCGTAAATATTTTCAACAGGGCAAAAAACGAATGGGAAGGCGTGGCTTTTTCAAAACCGTACCAGGAGAAAGACTGGGAAATGTACATGCAGTTCAGCAAACCTCTTGAAAACGAAACGAAATATATCGTTATAGACAATCCGACTTTCTGCTCGCGCGACTACAATACGGTTTTTTGGCCTTTGAGAATAGAAAATGAGCTTTTAGGCTGCATCATAATAGTTTGTGAAAAAGCATACGCGTCAAGATATATTCAGGAAGGCGCTATTTTCGGCCCGCAGATAGCTTTGGGTACTAAAAGGGTAAAACTTTTCAGCGAAATAAGCGAAAAAACAAGAACGGACGGGCTTACCGGCTTGTATCTCAAACGTTATTTCATGGAAAGGCTTCAGTCCGAAATCCAGAGAGAAAAACGCTATTCCGGCGGTTTTTACATTTTGATGCTCGATATCGATTTTTTCAAAAGCGTCAATGACAAGTACGGGCATCTTATCGGAGACAAAATTTTATTCTCGATAGCCAAAATACTGGTGGATTGCGCAAGGCCCGGAGATTTGGTCGGAAGGTACGGCGGGGAAGAGTTTATAATATTTATGCCTTTGGCTTCTAAAGACGAAGCGGTTTCCGTAGCCAAAAAGATTATTGAAACGACCGCGTTAAAAAAATACCGCGAAAACGGCGAAGAATTCAGCGTTACGATAAGCGTTGGTTTGAGCAGCTATCCTACCGACGCCCAAAATACCGATCAGATAATAGCCGCGGCAGATAAGGCTTTATACAAAGCGAAACAGGAAGGAAGAAACCGTCTTATCATTTATGATAAAGACTTAAGGCTTTAAGTTTTTGCTCCTGAGGCGGGCGCGGGATGTGAGCGCACGATCCTCTATATGGTTTTGGGCAGTTTTAAAAAACTTGCGTGCTTCGCGCACTCGGACATTAATTATTTCTTCAGGAGAAAATTATGGCAAAAAAAGTGGGCATTATAACTTCCGGAGGCGACGCTCCGGGAATGAACGCCGCAGTCAGAGCCGTGACAAGGTACGGGATTTATCTGGGATACCAAATGATAGGGATCCGGCGCGGGTTTAAAGGGCTTCTTGAAGACGAATTTGTTACCCTGACATTGCGTTCCGTAAGCGGAATAATCAATTCCGGAGGAACGATCCTTCATACCGGGAGATGCCCCGAAACCAGAACGAAAAGCGGAATGAACAGGGCTGTAAAGACCGTTAAAGAACTCGAACTCGACTGTCTAGTAATCATCGGCGGAGACGGTTCTCTCGCGGCCGGAAACGCGCTTACGAAACACGGGATAAAAGTCATAAATATTCCCGCTTCCATAGATAACGATATTTACGGGACCGACGAAACGATAGGCTACGATACGGCGTTAAATACGGCCGTCGAAGCCATAGACAAAATAAGAGATACCGCCACAAGCCACGACAGGATTTTCGTCGTGGAAATAATGGGAAGGGAACATGGATTTTTGACTTTGGACGTCGGCATTGCCGCGGGATGCGAATTCATTGTGGTTCCGGAAATAAAGCCGGATATGAAAAAGCTCGCCGTTGAACTTACCAAAGGCAAAGAAAGGGGAAAAACTTCGGAAATAATAGCTTTTGCCGAAGGCTGCGGCTCTTCGACGGATTTTGCAAAACAGGTCGCGTCTATGACCGGTCTTGAAGTCAGGGAAAGCAATCTCGGTTATATACAGCGCGGCGGAAGACCCACTGCAAGGACAAGGATTTTGGCTTCAAAGTTCGGCTATGCCGCAATGCATATGTTTCACAGGGGCGAGTTCAACAGGCTTGTAGTGATTAAGGACGGAAAAATCTCTTCCATTCCTATCAGTCAGGCCGTATCGCGCACGAAGAAGTTTGACGACAGATCTCTTGCCGTGTTAAAAAGTTTGTCGGTATAGCAAGGCGGAAAAAAGTCAGAGAGACAGATGCGGACGTGCGCGGCAACGGCGGTTATGCGCCGACGCTTGCGGGCATAAGAAAGAGGAATATTTAATGAACGAAGTTCTTGAAAAAATAAAACGCGGCACAAACGAAATCATATCGCTTGAAGAGCTTGAAAAAAAACTCGCTTCGGGCAAAAAACTCAGGGTAAAACTCGGCGTTGACCCTACCGCTCCGGACTTGCATTTAGGGCATACGGTAATAATAAACAAACTGAAAACTTTTCAGGATCTGGGGCATCAGGTCGTTTTTCTTATAGGAGATTTTAC